>JAEZHY010000165.1 GCA_023416335.1 Pseudomonadota bacterium
GATACGGGCCGTGGCCGCGTGGACCTGTGCTTCGGACCTGCGGATGTCCGGGCGTCGGCGTAAAAGGTCGGAAGGAAGTCCGACGGGAATTTCGGGCGGGGTGGGGGGAATGGCTTTCTCGGTGGAAAGCTCCTCGCTCAGGGCTGAGGGTTCCATTCCGAGCAGCACGCTCAAATTGTAGATCGCCGTCCGGGCCGAGGATTCCAGCTGAGGTATCACCGACGCGGTGGTGGCAGCCTGCGCCTGGGCATTGGCGACGTCCAGGCCGCCCACGTATCCGGCTTCATGTCTTTTCCTGGTGATCTCGACCGAGTGCTGTTGTGCCTTCAAATTGTTTTTGGCTATCTCGATCTGCTTCTGGTACTGGCGCAGGTTGGCGTAGTTGGTGCCGACCTCGGACACCATCGTCACGAAAACGTCGCGCCGGTCGTTGACCGCCGCTTCCATGTCCGCCGCCGAGGCCTCGATGTTCCTGCGCGTTCCGCCGAAGAAATCGAGTTCCCACGAAGCATCCAGTCCCACCCGGAAGAAATTGCGGGTGAAACCTCCGCCTCCTCCGGATGCGCCGGTCCCTCCCCCTGCGGAAGAGCCTCCCGATCCGCTCCTCTGATACTGGGCGTTCGTATCGACTTCAGGCCAGAAGGTGGCGGAAGTGACCCCGAGCGATGCCCTGGCCTGTCTGATTCTCGATTCCGCCTGGCGCAGGTCGGGGTTGGAGAGTACGGCCCGTTCCACGAGCGAAGAGAGGACCGGATCGTTGAAATTTTGCCACCACTCCGCCAGCCGGGCAGGCTGGGCGGTCAGGGCGGTTTCTCCCGGAGCGGCTGCGGGACTCAGACCGTGCCACTCCGGGGGGACTTTTTGTTCCGGTTTATGGAAATCGGGACCAACCGTGCATCCCAGGAAGAGCAGGCAAAAGCCGAATACGAAATAGTTGGATCTCATTCTGTCCTATCCCGGTAAAACAGTGAGTGAGCAGTGAACAGTGAAGAGTGAACTGAAAATGGTTCGCCGGTTCCCAGGCTCCAGGGGCCGTTGCTCAAATGGAGATGGAGCCCGTTCCCGGGCATTTTTCGACGGAGCCCCAATCCCGTCATCCCGGCAGTGCTTTTGAGCCGGGAACCAGGGTTTTTAAGGTCTTGAATTCACAATTAATCCGCCCCAAAGCCTGGATTCCGATGTCCATCGGAATGACAAGTCTGGGCTCTGCGAGCCATTCGCAGCTACCGCGATGGTTCAGCAAGAGTCCGTGCTGCTTGGGGACCCTGTTTGCAGCCCTTATTAGATGATGGGCAGCGCTGTGCTGCGGCCTACCCGCATTTTCTTGCCATCCGCGGCTGAATCTTTCCTTCTATTCATACCGCAGCGCGATGATCGGATCGAGACGCGATGCCTTCCAGGCCGGGTAATACCCGAATGCGATGCCGACCCCGGCCGAGACGGCAAAGGCCGCAACGATAGCATCCAGTGAAGCTTCAGTGGGCCAGTTGAGCAGGGCGGATACCAGGTAGGACGCTCCCTGGCCAAGGACAATTCCCGCAAACCCGCCGAAGAAGCAGAGTACAACCGATTCCACCAGAAACTGCTGGAGCACGCTGCTGCTCCGGGCCCCCACCGCCATTCGCAGGCCGATCTCCCGGGTCCGCTCAGTCACCGAAACCAGCATGATGTTCATGATCCCGACGCCTCCCACCAGAAGCGAAATAAGGGCAACGCTCAGGAGCAGCTTGGTCATCATGGTGGCCGTGGAGGTGAGCGCTTTTGTCATTTCCGTCATATCCCGGACGTTGAAGTCCTCCGGTTCGTCCGCGCGAATGCGGTGCCGCTCGCGCAGAAGCTGGTTGATCTGCCTGACGGCGGCCTGTGAATCTTCCGTCGACTTCGATGCGGTGAGTATCTGATCGACATTGGAGAATCTTACGGGCAGCGGAGTATCGGCGGCCTGTGTCGCGGATTGTTGCGGATAGAGGTTCGTCGATGTGCTCGGGTAAATCTGGCTCAGCGAGTTCACCTGGTTTGCCGAATCCGAACTGGTGGTCGCGGCGCTCTGGTTCACATTCCCCAGTGCGGACCCGGTCACCCGGTACTTGATCGTCGTCCAGGGAGCGATGAGAATATCGTCCTGGTCCATGCCCACCATGTTGGCGCCTTTGCTCGAAAGTACGCCCACCACCTTGAACGAGATGCTTTTTACCCGTATTTCCTTGCCGACCGGATCTTCTCCCTGGAAGAGTTCCTTTACGATCCTCTGGCCGATGACGCAGACTTTGCCGGCATTGCGCACGTCCCGTTCGGTGAACATATCGCCTTCGTCCAGGGGCCATTCCCGCACGTTGAGAAAGCTGGGAGTGGTACCCTGTATGAACGTGGGCACCCAGTTGCGGTTTCCGTACACCAACTGGGTCCGGGCGCGCACGATCGGGGCCGCATCGCGCACCGCGGGGCATTCTGCGGCTATGGCTTCGCTGTCCGCGGGGGTAAGAGTCATGATGCTCCCGGCCCCGAAGCTGATTCCGCCGCTGGAAGCCGTGCCGGGAAATATCGCCAGGTTGGTCGCGCCCATGCTGGCGATGGTCTTCTGGATCGCGGTCGATGAGCCGCGTCCTATTTGCATCATCGCTATAACCGCTGCAACGCCGATGACAATGCCGAGGGTGGTCAGCGCGGCGCGGAGCACATTCCGGCGCAATCCGTTCATCGCAGTCGCAAACATCCGTGAGAGATGAAGACGAGCGCGGTTGATGGTCTTGCCGGGGCGGGTCTCGGGGCGTTCGGTACCGTTGAGCCCGTTAGGTTCATCCTCCAGAAGTCCGTCTCTGATCCTGATGACGCGTTTTGCGCACTTGGCAACATTCGGGTCGTGGGTGACAAGGATAACCGTCACGCCTTCTTCTTCATTGAGTTGACGAAAGGTCTCCAGGACCTCTTCACTCGTGCGGGAATCGAGATTCCCGGTGGGTTCGTCGGCAAAGATCAAAAAAGGGTCGTTTATCAGAGAGCGCGCGATAGCCACACGCTGCTGCTGCCCTCCGGAGAGCTGGGAGGGTTCGTTTTTCATCTGGTGTTCCAGTCCCATTCTCCGGAGAAGATCTTCGGCGTGCTTGCGGCACTCGCCGTTGTCCGATCCCGGAGCATAGGTGAGGGGCATCATCACGTTGTCGAGCGAACTCGTCCGAGGGAGGAGGTTGAAGTTCTGGAATACGAAACCGATTTTCTGGTTGCGCACAAGTGCCCGTTCATCCGCCGAGAGCTGCGCGACGTCCTGCCCTTCGAGCCAGTAATGTCCGGAGGTCGGGCGGTCCAGGCATCCGAGAATGTTCATGAGAGTCGTTTTGCCGGATCCCGAAGCGCCCATCAGGGCAACGAATTCGCCCCGGGCGATGCGCAGAGAAATGCCCCGGAGTACCGGGACATCTATCTCGCCGAGTTTATAGGTTTTTTGAATGTCTTTCAGTTCAATTAGGTCCATGTATATCCTGCTGCCGGAGCGGCTTTTCTTTCAACGGTGGTTCAATCGGCGCATGCCTGTTTCGGCCCGCTTAATGTGCTCCGCGGCGCCCTCCGCCGCCGAACAACTTCGGAGTGAACGGACTCGCGGCCTGAGCCGGTTCCGAACCGTCCTTCCGCTGTTCGCCGACAACGACCGGCATGCCCTCTTTTACCCCTTCACCCTGGACTTCGGTCATACTCCCGTCGGTTGTTCCAATCTGAACCTGGACGGGCCTTACAAAAGCGCCATCCGGGGTCCACAAGGTCCCGAGGATAACCCCTTCGGAGGCCTGTGCCGCAACGGGGCGCTCTTTTGCATCCCCACCGGGGCGTGCCGGGGTGCGGCTTCCCGGTGCGATATACTCTGTCTGGGGAGCCCAGCGCAGTGCGGCGTTGGGCACGGTCAGCACGTTCTGCCGACTGCTCAGCATGAACTTCACATTGGCCGTCAGGTAGGGAAGCAGCTTCCCGCTGGAGTTATCGGTTATGACTTCGACTGTATAGTTTACGACGTTCTGGGTCATGTTGGCATTGAGCCGCACCTTGCCGACTTCTCCCTGGAACCCCTGTCCCGGGTATGCATCAACGGTAAAGTTGACAGGCTGTCCCCGGCTGATGCTGCCGACGTCGGCTTCGTTCACTGCAACCCAGACCTGCATTCTCTTGAGGTCCTTGGCCAGCAGGAAAAGGCTTGGCGCATTGAGGCTGGCTACGACCGTCTGGCCGATATTGACCCGGCGGTCGATAATGACGCCTCTTACGGGGGAGCGGATAGTGCAGTAATCGAGATTTTGCTGGGAACGCTTGAGCGTGGCTTCCGCCTGGGAGACGGCTTGCTTTGCCTGGGCAATCGATGCCTTGCCGACCGCGACGTTCGCCTTGGCGACTTCGTAGGCCGACAGAGCAGCGTCATAGTCTGCCTGGGAAAGAGCATCGGAAGGGCCGAGCTTCTTTGCGCGGTTCCAGTCCCGTTCCGTCTGTACCTGTTTGGCCTGGAGCTGGCCCAGGTCGGCCTCCGCACGCTGGACCCCTGCCTTTGCCTGTTCGAGTTGTGCTTTGGACTGGTTTACATCCGCCACGTATAGGGAATCGTCTATCTGCGCGAGAATAGTGCCTTCTTCAACCTCCGAGCCGTAGTCGATCGCCCTTCCGGCCTTGTCTTTCCCGAAGGCGACTATCCGGCCGGCAACCTGTGCTCCCACATCGATCACTTCCTCGGGTTCCACGGTTCCCGTCGCGCCGATCGTCGACTGCAGGTCCGTCCGCTGCACGGCTGCCGTTCGGAACTGTACCGGCTGGGACTTTCCGGACGAATAAAAAAAGGTAAATGCGTAGGCGGCAAGTCCTACGACTACCAGGACGATGATCCCGCGTTTGACTTTACGATTCATATCGATCCCCACAAGAAGAAATCCGGATGCACTTCGATGCACCCGTGCACTATGGATGAAAGCCGGTCCTCATTAGATAGAGTCAGCTGCAAGCCTGATAATGTTACATAACACAGAGGGAGGATAATAACATTTCTTAAAATGCCGGGGAAGGAACCGGCGAACCCGCCCGGAACGCTGAAAGGAAGACGGATTAGGCCAGGCAAACGGCCGGCGGTGGACCCCCGGAATTCCCGGCATTCTCAGCATAGGTTAAGTTGTCCCCGAGAGAGCGCAAGCCCGTGCGGCCTATGCCCGCAACTTTTTGCTGCAAGCAAGGGCATGGCGCGCCGCACCGATCAGCGCTGCATCATCGCCCTGCGCCCGTCGGAGGACTACCGCGCGGTCAGGCTCCAGCATGGACAGGTTCCGGGTAAGGGTCGTTTTCAGCGGACCGATGAACAGGTCCCATGCATCGCTGACGTTACCGCCGATGACCGCGTGTCTTATCCCGAGCAGTGTGAAAATGTTTGCCAGGGCTGTTCCGAGTGCCCAGCCCATTTTTTCGAAAAGCCCCCGCGCTGCCGGATCGCCGGTGCTCGCGCACGCATGAATTGTCTCCGCGTTGAGGGTCCCCTCCCGCATCAGTTGAAAAAGCGGACCGGCTTCGGGTCCTTTCTCCTCTGCTATTCTTTTCGCGCCCGAAACGAGCGCGCGCGCCGATGCGAAAGCCTCAAGGCATCCCTTCGAGCCGCAGGGGCAGATCGGTCCGTCGGGCAGGACTATCATGTGGCCTGCTTCGGCACTGAATCCCAGGCCGTCACCTGCCCAGATCCGTCCGCCGAGAAACAGGCAGCCGCCCGTACCCGTACCCATCGTGATGCCGACCCAGTTCTCGATCCCCTTTGCCGCACCGGTCCAGCCTTCACCGAGGCCGAAGACGTTTGCGTCGTTTTCCATGAATACCGGGATCCCCAGTTTCGACTGGAGTTCAGCGCCGAGCGGATATCCGTCAAGGGCCGGAAGGTTGGGGGAAAAGACTACCCGGCCCGCCGCTCCGTCGATCCTGCCCGCTACCCCCAGGCCGACAGCCGCGACGTCGATTCCGAGTCCCTTGGCAATTTCGACCAGAGAACGACATTGCCCGAAGAGTCTCTCAGATGCCTTCGCGGCTCCGCGTTCAATAAGGACTTCGGTCTTCGATACCCTGAGGATTTTTCCGGATTGGTCTACGAGGGCGGTCCTGAGATTGGTCCCTCCGATATCGACACCTATAAAGGCGCTCTTTTCCTGCTCCATATTTTTCGCCTGTTTGGCTCCCGTCCTTGGGAAAGCGCGGTGCCGCTCCCCTTTTGCTTCCCGCTTTTTTCAGTTCACATTTCACTGGTCACTGTCACCGTTCGCTGCCCTAACCAGACGGGCAAACCCGCCTACCTTCAACTTGTCCGCACAGTTCTGAAAATAGAGCGCATTCAGCTCCGCGGGTCCCAGGTCCTCGATATCCGGGAACCCCATGGCAGCCAGATTGTTTCTGAGTTCGGAAGGAACGAATGTGCTCCGAAACGGCTCCCCCTCCATTGCCACGTGGTGCGCAATCTTTTCGAAAGCCGCCCGGGCGGCAGGATTCAGGAGCGATGGAGAGATGGTGTAGTCGAAAACTATCCCGCTGCCGGGCGGCAGGGAGGCAACGAATCGCAGTACGGCCACGACCTTATCGACGGTAAGATACTGGGTCACGCCAAGCCATGAAAAGAACGCGGATTTGCCGTTGTCGAATCCGGCCCGCCCGAGTCCTTCTTCGAGCGTCTCCCCTTCGAAATCCACAGGCGCAAAAGTGAGCGTCGACGGGACGGGCATGTCTGCCTGCCTGAGACACGCCCGCTTCCAGGTTTGAGTTGTCGGATGGTCCACTTCGAAGGCGCGCAGCACGTCCTCGGGATATGTGTTGCGGAAGGCGAACGTGTCGAGCCCCGCGCCAAGGACAACGTATTGTCTCACTCCGCGCCCGACCGCAATGTGCAGTGCGTCTTCGGCATACCTGCTGCGGGCAGTGACAAAGGCACGCATACCGGTTGAAATCGGGCCCTGCTTCGGCCAGCTTGGATCGGAAGGTGAGGGCGGTTCTTTTCCCATGCCCAGAATTCGAAGCGCAAAGGGATCTTCGAATACGCGGACATCATCGACCACCTGGTGCGCGGCGCGATGAATCGCAACCCGCAGAGCGGTTTTACTCGGACAATCTTCTTTCATCGAATACTCCAAAGACGGGAGCAGAACGGTTCGTTGCAGCCCTCCAAACCTGCAGCCGGGAAACGGCCTTTCGAATCTTCGACTTTTCGCGGTACAATATCAGTTGACGACTGAGCTGCGCAATCGGATCATTGTAAAGATTTCGTGACCGGTGAACTGTGAGAAAGCGCCGGTAAAAGTCGGCTTGGAGTAGTGGATGAAAGAGCCATACGGTGAAGGTCTAACGAACCACACCGGCCCCGAGTCATGCGCCGGTACCTGTGAGGGTACGGGTGAAGCGTTGAC
>JAEZHY010000131.1 GCA_023416335.1 Pseudomonadota bacterium
TCTTCAGGTTCCGTTATTACAGGTTCGGGCCGCACTTCATGACCGGTCCCCGCCGCGCACTGCAGACCGATCATCAGGTGCCCGATTATGTTGGCAATGATCTCCCAGTTTCGCCTGAGCTGGTATGTGAACTTATGCGGATGATAGGCGCTCAGGTTGAGCACCCCCAGGTGCAGGACAGGAACACAGGCAAGGCAGACAGGGGTTATGACCGCATCCTCGAGTTCCGGGATCGGCTGCTCGGCCGTGTTTTCGATGAAAACCGACCTGCCGGAGGAAGCCACCTGCCCGGCGATGCTTCCGCCGGAGGCAAAACGCAGATTCTGTTTGGAGCTCCGGGACGTCCCTTCGAGCTGGTCCTCCAGGCCGTATGCCGCGACCATCGCCAGTTTGTCCGTCTGCTCGTCCCGGAAAAGAATCGAGCAGTTCTCGAAACTCGTCTCCTCGATGATAATCCTGACAAAGTGAGCGCAAACTTTAAGCGGATCCGGATACTTGGATACCGTCTCGGCAAACCGGTGAATCATGCCGAGAAACTGCGTCATTTCGTCGCTCTGGCCTCTGGCGCCAAGGAGGCCCATTTTGATCACTTCTTTAGCGAGGTGGTCCATCCTCATTCCCTCTTCATCCGAGCAGGTTCCAAAGCTGGTTGACTTCGGGCCGGATGAAAGCGAGACTGTCTTGGTATTCCTGCCATTCCTCCTCGGAAATGTACAGGTCCCTGCAATAGGAAAGCGTCGCTTCATCCGTAAGCAGTTCGGGGTACTCGCTCGAATTGCTCAACACATTTGCCAGATAGATCAACCGCACCTCGGTTTTAAAAGACTTGCTATTGCCAGGCGAATGATGAAACTCGATAACGGCCCGGAACAAATCGGGAAATACCCACCGTGACGCGAGGTATCTTCCGAGTTGAGTATGAGTCAGGCCCAACTGCATTTCAACGCACCAGGGGGGAGCTTTTCTTTTGGAAGCGATTTCCTTTATGGCCCGGTATTGCTCGTTGAAATACATTGCCATGACAAGGCGCCCGATATCATGAACAAGGCCCAGAATCGAAGCTTCTTCACGATTCATCCAGGGGCGCTTTTTCGACATTTCCGCAGCGATTTTGGACGTAGTGAAAGCGTGTTTCCAAAGGTGCTCGCGATCGGCATCCCCAAGTTCCGGTCCGATGGACAGCATACTCATCAACAAACTGCAGAGGCAGATCGATTTGACCTGGTTCAACCCTATTATAACAATCGCTTTCGAGACGGTCTTCACCTTCCCCCGGCAGCCGTAGTAGGTCGAATTGGCGACCCGCAACACCTTGGCGGTAAGCGCCTGATCGTAGCGAATAATACTTTCCAGTTCTTCGGGGGATTCGACTTCGTTGTGAATTATTTCTATAAGCCTCTGCAGGGATCGGGGCAAAGGCGGGATTTCTTTTATCTGAGAAATCTGGTACCGGATTTCTTTCTCATCGATATTATTGATGGACATCTTTCATCCTTGGAGATTCCGCCCTGTTCAGCCTTAGTCCACCTCGCCTGATTGGCGCTTATATCATAACGGGTGCTGCCTGTAATTAATAATCAGAATTTATCGAGGATAGAATTTGGTTTCGCCGGCAGCATCTTCAAATTTCTACCCGGCTACTTATACAACATTACCAATAGAGCAGCGAATCTACTCCATCGCCTCAATTGGCAAATGAAAGCCGATTTTCAAATCCTCTGATATCTATTGTCAATATCGGATAAAAGCATGGAAAAGTTCACTTATTTTCATCCAATTCAGGTATTGCCGCACACTTCCGCGAATTTCGTCCAACTGCGGAGCAAAATGTCGAAAGAGCACTCGGCAGCCACGGAACCGGTTGTGACCTCGGCAAGGCAGCAGTACTATTCGAGTATTCCGGAACTGGACGAGCACAATGAGGAGGGCAGTCTCTGCAACCGGGATGAATCCTGGAAAGCAGGCGACTGCCCCTTAAGTCACCGATCTTTCAAGAGGTCAAGCCTGACGGCCCTTCATCGGCATTTCGACACCGCCGGGGCACATCCCCTTCATCTTCCAGTGTTTCTCCGGCGGGGGGCACTGTGAGCATGTCACCTTCCGTCCCGACCTGATTTCCAGCCTGATCGCTTATATGCGGCCTATTGCCAAATTTCTCAGAACGGGGGTGGCGTTGGCGGTCCCCAGCCGCCTGCTTTCAGGACCGTGATAACCGGCGATACAGGCGGGACGGGGAAATCGATCCCACTGCCCCGTTGCTGTTGATTCCGGGCTTGTCCGGGAGTGATTCCACTCTGTTTTATGCTCGAAGAATTGACCATATTGCCCGATGAAGTCAGGCGCACAACAATGTCGATTGTGTAAGTGGCGTCTTTGACGCATATCTCCAAGGGTCACATGTGACGACGTTCCCGGAACCCGTGCAACTCCCCCGGCCGGGAGTTGCGGAAACAAATGAAGCCCCTGCCGGGATCGTATTCGTCACGACAACTCCTGGTGTGGAATTGGGACCGCATTGCCGCCGGTCAAATTGTAGCGCTGTTGAATCCAAAAGCGGAGTGATGTAAACTCGTTTTCCTTAAGACCTTCGCTCACCGTTCAACTTGCGGCATGGTATCCCGGCCGAGCTTGATCAGGGAGAATCTATGAAAACGCACGCCAAGCTTCGAATCAGCGCTTTCACAATTATCATAATAGCGCTGCTGAATGTCTTTTCCAAGCCACTTCATATTCCCGAACCATTTCAGTGGGTGTTGATCATTGGTGTGTTTATACCTTTGAGCTTTGTTTTTCGTCTCACAAAAAAGCTAAAACTAGAAAGAGTTGCGATGGCCGGCTCTGCTCACGCACCTGAACGTGCACGTGAAGATTTCCAGAAAAAGGCAAGAAGGGGGCTCCTTCTGTCGATGGTGCTCGGCTCTGCTCTAGCCCTTTGTTCCCCATTTTGGATGCCAATGACCGGCAACAGTTTAGGCAATGCAGGAGATTTTATAGTGGGGCTCATAACAGCAGCATTTGTATGTACCGTTTGTGGGCTCAAGTTGCGAAGAATATAGGGCTTATTTTTATCAAGTTTTGGGTGGCTGGTAATTGTTAGCGGTTGCGTGAAATCGTGGTAAATCCGGCGAAATGAAAATGGGCCGTTTCCGCATCACGGTCTCACTTTAGCTTATTATTCAGGCAAGCTGTCCTTAAATTGTTGGTCAACAATTCTCTGGAGTTCAACACGTAACTTTCTAAAAGCGTAGATCCTCATTTCTTTCCCAGAAGCTATTAAGGTGATGGTCTTTCCTTTCCGTGAAGCATAGGATACTTCATCAAAATAAATGACATTGATAGATCGGCCTGATCGATCTAACTCTGCCACGGATAATCCTGTAAATTCATAGCTTTTTCCAGTTTTGAGAAATAAATAAATAGCAAATGCAGGAAAGAATAGAATTAATATTAAAAATATAGATCGATCTAAATTACTAGTAATATTAGTATTATGCTCTAACAGCACACAGAGAAATAATATTGGGTCGAATACGCCGATTAGCAAAATGATTGTCCATCTACCCAGTTTTTCAGCAAAGCTTTCTCTAAATGTGCCACGAAGTGCTTTGAGAATTTGTATCATGCGTAAATACATGGAGTCACCAAGACCTGTTTCCGAAATTGAGGCTGGAAAGTTGCTCTAAGCGTTTCTAGCCTTTTATACCTGAGCATGCAACCAATCCCATCAGTGAAACCGATAAACAGACCTATTAATGGAAAACCTGCGCAAATAAGCCAACTCAGACTTTGTCTTTGTGGTTCCCTTAGCTCTGGTATAATAACCAGAATACAGTATGCAGCAACCCCAAACAAAGTTCCCAACAACAATCCTTTGATTGGATTTGAAATCAGACATTTTGAACATAGTCTTTTGCAGCTAATGATATTCAAGTATATGCTCATTGAAGGTGCATTAACAGTTTGAGAGCATGCAGATTTCCACTCTCTGCAGCTCGCTTAAGCCAAAACTTGGCGCGCAGCCTACTTTTTGGGTCAGGCTCCCTATTCAGAATGACACCAAAAGTGCATTGCCCTACGGGGTCTCCGTTCTGGGCGGAAATCCTTGCCCAAAATCTGCTTTCGTTGGGGTCCTGCCTTATGCGGTCATAGAAGAAGTGTAATCTTAATGCCGGTTCAGGAGCGCCAATTAGGGCCTGTTGCTGCAATTTTTCAATATCCGCATCAGAAAGAGCATGGAGTTGGTCTTCAGACGAAGCCTCAAACAGATTGCATTCAGCCTTCGTCAACTTTCCATGTCCATTCGCGGATGGTTTCTCAAGCCAAAAGCTGTATCTCTCCCGGCTTCTAGGCTCAGTGAAATCCATCCTTAGTTCATGGGCAAGAATATCCTGAGAAACAGATGCACCGTTTTCGGCAGCAATCTCTTCCCAATAACGGCCTTGGATACGATCGAAATTCCAGTTAAAATAAAAAAACAAGAGTCTTTCAGCAGCTTCAGGAGAGCCATTTAGTGCTTGGACTTCCATTATTGGTATTTCAGCGTCCGGTATATAATATACATAGTCGAGACGATGAATCTCTTGGCGAGATACTTTTTCAATTGGGGCTTGCTGTGAACAGCCGGCGAGAAATAAACAGGCGGCACAAGACCCGATGAGGATGTATCTTTGAAGCAGCCTCATTCAAGAATCCTTGTCACTTTTGTCTTAGCTCCAGAAAGGTAATCTTGTACCCATACCCAACTTTAATTCAAGTTTTTTCGCATTAAAACTATATTCGACCCTTGGCGACTCCTTGTTTTCAGACAATATCCAAGACACCCTCACGAGTCCCTCTTAATGAATCGATAATCCGGACTGCTTCAATTTCATAATGAAAACGACCTGCGTAGCGGCTAAAACAACACAGACAGACCTGATCCGGCCAGCGTTTCTTTTTTGACCCGGTTCAAGGTCCAGATATACGGACCGTCACTATCCAGGGATGCACCGTTGCCGGAATCCATATTCCATTCCTGCAACCCGCCATAGACAAAAGGTTCCACGGTAATCCCGCATACTTTCGCAGTTGCCCCGAAATATGCAATCCCACCCCAATGTGTCCCGCCGGTCGCGGCATTGAAGTTGGTAGACGGAGTGGCCGGTGTTCCAGGCAGGACATATGAGTAACTCTCTTCGGCGGCCCCTGCAAATACGGTCAGCCCTCCTCTGAACGTCCATACCGGATCACTATGCGGCGATTTCAACCATGGCACACTAATCACATTTTGAGACAGCGCGGATACAGCGCCCTGGTTATCAGCGTATTTTGCAGGGAGAAGGTATTACACATGAGAGGGTATTGCATATTGACCGCGAACTGGCGGGTGTGTAGTATGATTAAAGCGAGGTCGACATATGCAGGATTATAAAGTGGAAACAGAAGTCTCAAAAGACGGCTCGGTCACCATCAAGGGCCTGCCTTTCCAGCCCGGCAATAGGGTCGAGGTCATCATACGCAGCCGGTGCTCCGATGCCGAAGAGCAATCCTATTCTCTCCGTGGAAAGCCCTTTAGATTCCTTGATCCTTTCGGGAGTGTGGCAGAGGAGGATTGGGAAGCCCTGGGATGATCATTCTTGACACGCATATTTGGATATGGTGGGTGCACGGGGATCGAAGACTCACCGATCCACAGGCAACTATCATCCAGGCTAATGAAACACAGGCAATTGGTATAAGCGCCATTAGTGTCTGGGAGGTTGCAAAACTTGTAGAATATGGTCGGCTGGAATTACCATGTGACCTGCATGAATGGTTTGATGCAGCTTTAAGCTATCCGGGTATCCGCCTTGTTGAACTCACTCCCGCAATAGCAATACAATCCACTCGATTACCGGGCAAGTTCCATCGGGACCCGGCCGACCAGATTATAGTGGCTACGGCAATAACATATGACTGCCCTCTTGTCACCTCCGATGATAAAATTTTGGAATATGCTTACGCCAGAACCGTGAGATAGAAGGCCTGATTCTGAAGTTCGGAGTCAGGCTCGCAATTTTGCAATTCATGGAATGGAATCCAGCAGGTCATCCTTTAACAAAGCT
Organism: Pseudomonadota bacterium; assembly: GCA_023416335.1. The sequence goes on from JAEZHY010000131.1 coordinate 6,084, forward strand.
AACTTTGGATCATTTCCGGCTCGGAGCTATTGGGCGAGCACAATAAAGAGGGCAGTCCCTGCAACCGGGATGAATCCGGTAACAGCAGGCGACTGCCCATTGAGTCACTGATCTTTCAGGAAGCTAAGATAGACGGCCCTTCATCAGCACTTCGACGGAGCCAGGGGCACGTCCCCTTCATCTTCCAGTGTTTCGCCGGCGCGGGGCACTGTGAACATGTCGCCTTCCGTCCCGACCTGCGGGTTGATCTGCTTCAAAATGTCTTTGGTAATTCCAGGCACGTTCAACAGATCATCTGCTTTCTTGAAAGGACCTTTTTCTTCACGGTACTTCACAATGGCTGCAGCGATTTCCGGAGTAATTCCGGGAGCTTTGGCCAAATTAGCGGCAGAAGCGATGTTGAAGTGAATCCGGGCTTCCCCCAGACCACCCGTGTGCCCCTTCATTTGGGCCAGGGCGGGAGCGGCCAGCCATACAGCGGCCAGGAGAAAGACGGCAATAAGTGCAAAAGCTTTTGTTTTCATTTTAATTCCTCATTCTTTTATTCCGTGTGGTGCGACCGATTCAGCAGTCGAGCATCTTACTTCTTTTCCACCATGTCTTTCAATCTGAGAGTGCTGTTTTCGGGTGGAACGATCGCCTCTTCCTTAGGTGCCTTCAACTGCGGTACATAGTCATAGGGCACCCGATAGGCACGATAGACCATGTTGAAGTTTTCCTTGGGCTGATAGAACGGGTTGATGTACTCCCATACGGTCTCGCCCTTGGGGGTAACTTCGAACAGGCGGCCAACGGACCCTTCCGTGATCAGAGTGTTGCCGTTGGGCAAACGCTGAGCTGAACTGATGTAGTCGCTGAAGAATTTGCTCATGTCGCGGTATCCGGCCTTGTTTGCGTCATACTGCCATACGATTACCATCTTGACCGGATCGATTTCGATAACGCGCGAATAGTCCCTGCGGGTATTATTCATACCGTAAGGAGCCATCGGGTTGGGCGCGCCGTAGCCGGACATGCCGCCGTTATCGAAAATCAGAATGTTTCCTTCCCCGGGCAACCCTTTGGGGATCATGTGGGCGTGGTGCAAACCGACAGTACATCCGATTTCGCGCAGTTCCTTGGTGGATTCGAAATCGGGCCCGAGGTGCCACACGATCTTACCGGTGCGGTGATCGATGATGCCCGTCGTGTTGGTCTGGCGTCCATCATAGATGATATTGTCGGGATGGAAGCGCTGATCGCCCTGATCGTACATTTTGTTCGGGCCAAGCCAGCTTGCGGTGTTGAGATGAATCCAGTCGCCGCCGACAACACCCGGCGTATTGGCCATCACGTAATTCGGGTAACGGTACATGGTGTTGCGGGCTTCGAGCGAAAACCCCATTTCTTCGATGTGCTCGTTAGCCGACCACTGCCAGGTGACCTTGCCCTGATCGTCCACGATGTAGATCATGTCATCGAGCAGGGGCTTGTCGGATATCTTCTTGTTGGTCACGACCTTGTTCGTCAGAACCAAGGTCTTTCCTTTTTCGACATTGGGCTCCATTCCCGGGACATAATAGCCGACGGGGTTGCCCTCACGCTGAAAGTCATGGTGCATGCCGGCTTTTGGGAAGCTCCACTTGATTTTGCCGTCCCAGTCGGCGATCACCAGATCGTTAGCGTCATCGTGCTGGTAAATCCGGCCTTCCTTTCCGGCCTGCCCCATGACGTGGCCGCCCGGAAGCATTTTCGCCGGATGATCGTGGCCGACATTTTTCCATTCGTGAACGACATTGCCGCGCATGTCGATCAGAAAAGACCCGACGTGGTCGATCGAAAATATGGTGTATCCGCTATAAGCTTTATCGGGCTTATAGATTGTGGTCCCGTGCGGAAAAACGGAAGGGAAGGCCCACAGGCAGCAAGCGCTGGCAAGAACTAGAATACAGGTTAGAAATATGGGCTTTTTTTTCATCTGATCCTCTTTGAATGTTCCTGGAAATCAGGATAAGGTGCGCCTCTTAGTATCCCTTCAAGCCTTCCGGGCCATCGCTCAGTTCGAACCATTGCTTGAAATACTTCATCCATTCTTCGCGGTTTTCGGTCCGCGCTGCGGCGGCGGCATCAGCATTGCTGCCGGCGAAAACCAGCACTTTCTGTCCGGGCTGCCATACATTTTCTTTCATGATCATCTTCTTTGCGCCCGCTTTAGCCAACGCAGCGGCTTCCGACGCGCCGGCGACTTCGGTAATCAGCGGCTTGATTGCGGCATCATCCATCCCGCCCTCGATCACGACGACGTTGCTCTTCTTGGCAGCCGCTGCATCGGCAGGTGCAACTGCATCCACCGTGATCTGGTTCGTCTTCATCAATCCGACAAAAGCCGCCGCTTTCGCCTGGCTGGCAGGGCTCGCTATCAGCTTCATTGTGTCCTCTGCCGCACTGGACACGCCGGCAGGCAGCATCACTGCAGCACTCAGCAAAAAGGCAACCGCCGCTTTCGCTCCCGATTTCTTGATTGCATCCAATGTGATTCTCATTCTTCCTCCTTCAAGTAAGTGCAAGTTGTCCCCAATTGTGTCCACTTTCCAGGCTATATGTTTCCGGGTCCCTTAAATTCGGCGAACCTCCCCCTCCCGGCAAGTTCGCCTTACAAGCCACTTCAAATTCAGATAGCTGGATGTAGGGCGAGTAAGCAGGATTTATGCCTCGGCAGCTACTCTTCGCAATCTTGTTCGCGTTGCCGGACGGCATACGTGTCAAGGCCATATCCGGACTTCGTCCCGTCTTTCCGAACCCGGGAAATTGTAAGCCTTGCTTTACACGTGAGCGGGAATCTGCACTTCGCGCCCCTGCCCGAATCTCTCCGGTCCCACAGGCTTCCGCCTCTCTCGACTCCCGTGTCACAACTTCGGTGTTTTTTGCAGTTTTCCAAAAGAGCCCGAGACAAAAACTGTCCCGAACCACAAAACCACAACAGCCCCGGATTTCGCAAGAGTGAGTTGCGAACGGCTCGGCGGCATGCATGCTGTCCGCTCATTTCAAAAAGTGGTTGCAGTTCGCTAAACTACGAACTTCCACATATTGACTCAACGATCAATACTCCCTACTGAAAAAGAATCAATAATAGATAGGAGAAAGAATAATGGGAGCTGAGTTTCACCAGGAGAAGCATGTTCACACACACACGCATGAACACTGGCATGGAGAAAAGAAGCATACGCACGAACACATCCATGAACACGAGCATGAATGCGAAGAAGAAGAGTGCCGGAAACACGATCACACAGGAGTTCACGGGGTCCACAACCATGAACATACGGGACACGGCGCAGAGATTCACGGGCAATAAACGCCGCGGGGCGGCGGGGATTAGCCGGTCGGCAAAGCATCCGGCCCTCGCTCCGCAACCCCGGGGTTTTTCCGCCTTTGTTTTTGCCCTCCCGAAGTATATACTTTTTGAATTACACGCCTGAATGAACAGGCAGTCGGAACGGAAAACCCATCCGATAGAGGTTGACCAGAGTACGGAGGTACAATGAAGGAAAGATTCACAGTGGCTGAAGACGGGAAGGTCGTTCTGGATGGCGAAAGCGGACTCATGTGGCAGCGTGAAGCGTCTGCACAGCGAGTTGTTTGGAATGACGGTTTCAAGTACATCGAGAAACTGAATGAAGATAACTTTGCCGGCCATAATGACTGGCGTTACCCAACGAAGGACGAACTGGCCACACTGATCTTGCCCGAAGAAGACCGCCAGACCGGCCTTTACCTCGATCCGGCTTTCGACAGTCAGAGGATCTGCTGGTCGTCGACGGAAGCCGAACACCATCAGGCATGCTACGCCGACTTTTACTACGGCGATATGTACCTGGTCGAAGGGAATTATGCCAGTTACTCCATACGGGCCGTTCGGAACGGCAGCGGCGAATGATTTGCGACGGGAATAGCACTTCATCCGAGCCTGCCTGCGGCAGGCAGGCCGGAATGAAGGCATCCGGGAAACTCGGCGTTCTCCTTTTCCAGCCTGAAATTCCTCAGAACACGGGAAATATTGCACGAACCTGTGCAGCTACGCATACACCGCTCTACCTGGTAGAGCCCCTGGGGTTTCGCATAACGGACAAGCTCCTCAAAAGAGCCGGCCTTGACTACTGGCCTTATGTCAGGATGAAGTCGTACCCGGATTTCGATTCGGCGCATTCGAATATTCCTCATTCCCGGATGGTCTATTTTTCGGCACACGCAGAACGGCCATATTACGAGTTCTCGTTCAGGGAGGGGGATTGCCTCGTCTTCGGACCGGAGACGAGGGGGCTGCCGCAGGATTTACTTGCATTATACCCGGGTAATGTGATAAGAATACCAATCGATAGAGCCAGGGTTCGAAGCCTCAATCTTGCTACAACTGTCGGAATTGCTCTTTTTGAAGCTCTACGCCAGCTTCGCTCTTAAAAATCGCGCTCTTTGTCGTTTTCGACGTCTCATATTGGTGAACCGATGCCCCCCATACTCAATGCTACGGTTACCTCTCAAGCTAGGCGGAAGAATCCATGGATCGCACGGAAGGAATCAAGTCCCGACTGTATGCAATTTGCCCTGAAATCCAGAAGTTAGGAATCCACCCGATTGTATTGCGGAAAGGAGACCGCTTCTGAATCCTGCTTTTCGAAAGCAGGGACTGCTTGAAAAAAGACCCCCCTCTTAGTTCTTTTCGTGTTATACAAAGTGAGGAAACAGATTCCTGCCCCATAACCCCCGCATGGGAGTCGGATCTGCACCGTGCACTCTCGACAGCGATGCGTAAGATGCGCTGTACGGCTGTTAGAGTTCGCTCGGGTAAGTGTTCCACCACCCGAATGCCCGGAGATCGCGCACGTGGCGGATATAAAATGGAAAGATGCCAGATGGGAATCGGCACACAATAGTCTCTCCATTCCGGAGCTGCTCACTATATTGAAGGGCTACGGCCCGATGGAGCTGCTCCGTTTCGACGTACCGGGGTGCTGTCGGGGAGAGTTGAGCTTGTGCCTCACCGACGACGGGACAAAGGAAGTCACGCTGTACCATCTGGAAGTGGACTGTCCCCGACGCGAAGGCAAGGGACGGGCGGCTCTCAGGTGGCTCAGGGAAGTGTTCAAAGGTCCGATTTTTCTGGAATTTCCCGACCTGCCCGATCCGGGGCTCGGATTTCATCCCACTCTGCCTTTCTGGCTGCAAATGTACCGGGAAGGGTTGGTTGACGCCTTGGATTGTGAAAACTTTTATTTGGAACCGCAGGCGAGCAGGGCACAGATCGATGACGTTGAGCAAAAAATCATGTCCGCAATCGATGCGAACAAACAGAGAGTCTCCAAGGAATGAAGGCTCGGGATAAGATCAAGTCTCATGCGGAACTGAAAACGATCTGTGATGCCGCTCGAAACCGGGGCGGCAAAATTGTTTTTACCAACGGATGTTTCGATCTGCTTCATATAGGTCACGTACGTTATCTCGAAGACGCCCGCCGGTTGGGAGACATGCTGATCGTCGCCGTGAATACGGACGATTCGGTGAGGCGAATCAAAGGCCCCGACCGCCCCCTGGTACCTGAAAGCGAACGCGCCGAAGTCCTCGCATCATTATACTGCGTCGACTTTGTCACCCTTTTCGACACCTCCACTCCCCTGCCCCTGATCGAGTTCCTGATGCCCGACGTCCTGGTGAAAGGAGCCGACTGGCCCGTCGACAAAATAGTCGGCGCGGATGTTGTACTGAAAAACGGCGGGCAGGTAATCCCCATCGAATTGACCCGCGACAGGTCAACCTCCAGCCTGATTGAACGCATTCTGAAAAGGTTCTCGAGATAAATTCACCCATCCCGACCTGATTTTGCCTGGCCGAACAAAACGTGCCACATCCTCGGCCTGTCATGCCGATAGGGTTCAAGGTGACGTCCGATACGGAGCAAATTCGGAACTGCTGTTGCGCGTTGGCCGCCGTAGATACCAGCGCGGCGGCAAAAGCCGGAAGAAAAACTCCTTTCTACCCTGCAATTTTCACCAATTTCCTCCGTCAATGGGCACCCTTACGTCCAATGTTGTTGCTCTGAGGATTACGTCCGCTGATTCCCAAGCTCCGGGACCTGTTGCCCAAATGGAGACGGACCCGGTTCCCAAGACATTTTTCGAAGGAGTCCCAAAACCCGTCATCCCGGCAGTGCATTTGAGCCGGGAACCAGGTTTTTAAGGTCTTGAATTCGCGATTAACCTGCCCTGGAAGCCTGGTTTCCGGTGTGAACTTGTCCTGATCGAAGAGAAGGGCCGGAATGACGACGCCGGACTCTGCAAGTCATTCGAGGCTGCCGCGACGATTGGGCAACATCCCCCTTGGGACCCCGTCCCTGCAGGCCGGATTGTTTCAAGTACGTGCTTTGCCGTCTTTGGGCTCCTCCATCGCAAGCCTCTCGTGCTTCGCACCAGGAAACAATTCCGGGCCACCCATCAAATTCGGGCTTTTTCGCGGGCCTGCACGGGCAACGTTTTTTTGCCCGTGCAGGAGGACAAGAGGGTCTGGCCCGACAGCATTAATTCCACTCTGCCCCCTCCTGTCCTTCGGACCCGGGCAGCAAAAAGACGCTGCCTGGTTCACCCTTCAGCCCCTATGCATCAACATTTCCCACCAATCGGAAAGGGTCAGGATGGGTGGGAGCGGAGCGGGAATCCATCAGGTTTGAGAGTCCGGCTTCGTTGATGGCTGCCGGGCAGGTTGGGAGCCGTCGAGAAGCAGCCTCGCCAAAGTTCGGTAGCTTAACGCAACGGCACTGACTTACGCCTCCTGAACCTCAGGCGCCGCTTTGCGGCTTACTTTTGCACCTTCGCTTGACAAAAGGCCGTCACGAGCGAAGAATACTCACGCCGATATATCCCCCTATCATATTTCCATCAGCGATCCTTTTCCTGCTGAAATACTCTCGGCGTTGACCTCATATTATCAACCAAAGGAATGGAGCCGATATGGAACCGGGATTTTGTTCGCCCGATGATTTGAACGAGGAAGAAACCGCTCGACTGGTCATCGATTTTCTGCACCGGACCGTGGTGCATCATGCAATGTGGTTTGCCGAAGTCCAGCACCAGTTCGGGCGCCAGAAGTCATGGGACATCCTGAGGGACGCCTACGAGCGCAGCTACGATATCCAGACAAAAAGGCTGTCGAAATCCCTTGGCTTCGAAATGCAGGAGGGCATCCCCAAGGCGCTTCTGGAACTCCCGAGGGAAGCCCTGGTCGCTTTGAAGGAAAGCGTTGCCAAAAACTGGCTGGCCGGGGACGGAGTATGGTTTCAGTCAGTCGAGTTCTCCAGGGGCATGTTCGATGCCAAGCGGTGCAACGATTCCTGCTGGTCGCATTTCTCCCCGTTTGAAGCCTGGTCCATAAAACGCTTCCTGAATCTTCCGCCCGACTCGGGGCTCGATGGATTAAAAAAGGCGCTCTGCTTCCGCCTCTATGCTGCGATCAACCGTCAGAGCATTCACGATGAAACACCCGACAGCTTCGTTTTCCAGATGAACGAATGCCGTGTGCAAGCCGCCAGGAAGCGGAAAGGGCTCGAGGACTATCCGTGCAAATCGGGGGGAATGGCCGAATATCCGACCTTTGCGGAATCGATCGATCCCCGGATCAAGACGGAGTGCATCGGCTGCCCGCCCGACGAACACCCGGAAGAATGGTTCTGCGCGTGGCGTTTTTATATCGAGCCGTAGTTGCGGCTTCGCATACGGAGCCCACTTCACCGGGTGGCCCGGATTCGTATCCGGGCGCGTTAGCGCAAGAGGATGACGGAGGAGACACCGGGAGAAGGACGCAGCAGTGCCGGCAACCCTCCGGCCTTCCGGGGCGGACCTTGGGAACCGGCGGCGGGTGATGCTTTTAATGCCTTTAATTCGAGGAGCGTTGGCAATGCCGACTTTGAATGACCTTGTCGAGAAGATCAAACGGGAAGCGGATTTCAAAAAAGTTGGAATGATTGCGTGTCACCACGGACTGGCGCGCGGCACATCCCGTTCGGGTGAACTCGCGGAATACCTGGACGTCGATGTTGATGCCGAAGTCTGGGAGCAAGTCCTCCGGGAGATGCGCGAAGAACCGGGCATCTCGGCTGTAGAAGCTTACCTTTTCACGGGGCGGCGCTACGTCGGGGATGACGTGATGCTCATCGCCGTAGCGGGCGATATTCGCGAAAACGTTTTGCCCGTTCTCGAAAAGACCCTCAACCGGCTGAAGAAAGAAGCCGTTAAAAAGCGGGAGAAGCTGGTCTCGGACCAGGGCAGTCCCAATTTGCGCTGAACAAATGCATCGACTTCTCGCTCTGGCAAGCAAGCTCAGAGCTACGTGGTACAACGGAGGAGATTGTTCTTATGCGAACATTACCGGCCCTTGCGCTGTTGTTCCTGATCGCATGGGCACCGGCAAACTGTGGAGCGGAAGAAACAGCAGCACCGATCGCTTCCCTGGCAAACCTGATCGAGCAATACGATTCATCGAGTTGCAGGGAATGTCACCAGGAGATTTACAGCCAGTGGGAAAAATCCCATCATGCCAGGCCCCTGATGGGATGGGGAGACCGGATTTTGATGTCGGCTGCGCTGAAGGAAGGGCCCTTGGCGCCGGGACCTTCGCAGAAGGCGACGAAAGCCAACATGCCGTGCGCCAGGTGCCATCTTCCCCAGTTGATGGAGGCCACCGACGACGTAGCGGCCGAACTGGCAACCGCGATTCAGAAAGAGGACAGGGAGACAATCCGGAAGCTCACCATCAGCTGCCTGGTCTGCCACCAGGAAAAGGCGACAATTCATCACCGCTACGATCCGAACACGCTGTACGGCTCAAAAGAGGTCCCCAATCACGAGGGAAAATTCAAGACGGTCGGCAGAAGTTCCGTAATGAGTTCCCCCGTGTTCTGCGGTCAATGCCATGGTTTGGGGCCGGTGCTGGATATCGAGCACCCGGTCCAGTGTGGAACCATCTACGGCAGTTATCTGCATGCATACATTCCTTCGGGCGGGACGCAAACCTGCCAGGACTGCCACATGCAGAACAAAGACCACACGATCCGGCCGGATTACAACAACCGGGAAGAGACTTCAGCGCTGCTGGCCAAGGCGTTCCCAATGGACGTCCAGGTGCTGAACTATACCTTTCAGCCTGTCGGCGAGCCCAGGCAGCCCATGATCGTTCTGAAAACGAAGATTACAAACAATGCCGGTCATAGATTCCCGGACGGGTGACCGTCCACGAACCGGGCGGTGCTGTATGTAACCGCGGAAGATCAGTCCAACGAAAGTATTTTCGAAACCAAAAAAGTCTATATGCCCCAGTCTACCGACAGCCGGAATTCCATCATGGTTTTTGGTACGGACAGGAAAATGGGAATCATCCGGGACACATCCCTCCAGCCTTTCGCCCCGAAGGAGGAGACCTTTGAAATTCCGGTCGCAAAAGAAGTCAAAGCGGTAAAGCTGACCGTTCGGCTGGTCTTTTCCCTTCGTCCGGATGCAGACTACCCGATCCACTCAGTTACGAAGAACGTGACGTTAAGGTGAACCGGTGCTGTTTCGCCGCAAGGCCTTCGAGGGTTGACGCGGGGTTTCATTCCCCGACAGCCTACCTGGACCACAGCAGATTACCCGCAATAGCCCACATGATTGCGCCGACCAGCGCATCCAGAATGCGCCAGGCGGTGGGCTTGCGAAAAATCTGCTCAAGGGCCCTGGATCCGTACCCCAGGCCATAAAACCAGACGCACGAGGCGGCCATTGCACCTAAGGCGAACGGAAGACGGTCTTTCCCTGGAAATTGCGCAGCCACGCTGCCGAGCAGCAGCACGGTATCCAGGTAGACATGAGGATTTAGCAGGGTCAGGGCCAGGGTTGTGATGGCCACCTTCAGAAGCACACCGCAGGAAGGGGAATCCTCTGCGACCGGGAGCACGACCGGTCTGAGGGCAGCGCGAAAGGAAAGAAGGCCGTAGAGCACGAGGAATCCGGCTCCACCCCAGAGGGTTGCCTTCAGCAAAAGGGGAGACGAGGCCGCCAGCGTACCGAAGCCGCCTGCGCCAAGGGCGATTAGAGCGGCATCGCAGACAAAGCAGATCGAGCAAACGACGAAGACGAATTGTCCCTTGAGCCCCTGTTTCAAAACAAAGGCGTTCTGGGCGCCGATGGCAATGATCAGGCTTGCTCCGAGGCCAAAGCCGTTAAGCATGGCTGAGAGTGAAGGACTGTCCAAATATCTGATTCCTCTCCGGCTATGAGACCCTGTATTTTCTGAAACTTTTATAGAGGTAAACGGTGAGCGGCGTAGGGTGGGCACGGCTCCATCGTGCCCACCGTTCGCCCCCTTGGAACAAACCTCATCAGGACGGCCGGGTCACAACGACTTGTAAATCTCAGCTAGATGCCAGCGTGAGATGCCCTCTATCCAACGGTCATCTATGGCTGCCAAAACCCGGTCTCTATTGGCGATCGGAATACCCTCCGGAGAAAAATCCCGCCGGCTCCAGAAAGGGTAGTGCAGGAACACAGCCGTCCGGTTCGCTTCAACCTCCTGCCCGAAATCGAAACTTCCGTATTGCAGCGCCTGAGTCAGGGCAACAAATTGCCCCACGGCATCTTTGCCGCCCAGCATGAATCTATCCGGTATGAAGCCTTTGAAATCCTCAGCGAAAAAGGATGAGACGATTCGTATCGGCGGCCTGATGTAACTGTTGAACTTGTCCAGTTCTTCGGTCGGAACCCAGAGTTCCGCATGCTCTTTTGCCCCAACTATATGGGGCTCATAAAGGTCACGAATACAATCATCGCCCTCAAATCGGGTTACATACCCGGATCGCGATGGACTCATGGTATTCCAGTCACGAGCAATCTGCTCAGCATAGCCAAGGTTCAGCACAGGGTAGAAGATCGGTTGTTCCGGCAACCGAGGCGGGAAGCGCTCAAGCCCCGATTCATAGATGAGTCGAAGTTCAATGAGACCGACCGGGCGATACAGAATCAATTACTTCCTCCAATGGGTTTCAGCCACGTTAGTCCTGCCGTGCCGGCACAAGAACAGTCCGGTTTCCGTTGCTTTCCATCGGGCTGACCAGGCCGGAAGCCTCCATCTGTTCGACCAGCCGGGCGGCACGATTGTAGCCGATCCGGAATTGACGCTGGACGGCGGAGATCGAGGCACGGCGGGAGCTGAGCACGAACTCGACGGCAGTGTCATAAAGCGGATCTGAATCCTCGGTAAAACGTTCCGCCTCGGGCTCTCCCTCTTCGGCGTCATCCGCCCCGCCAAGTATGCCCTCAACATACTGAGGCACACCGAATTGCTTCAGATACTCGGCAACCGCGGACACCTCCTCGTCAGCGACGAAAGCGCCGTGCACGCGTTGCGGATAACCGGTCCCCGGCGGCAGGTAGAGCATGTCCCCCTGCCCCAGGAGGCATTCTGCGCCCATCTGGTCAAGGATAGTGCGGCTGTCGATTTTGGACGAAACCTGGAAGGCGATACGGGTCGGAATGTTCGCCTTGATCAGACCCGTAATGACATCGACTGAAGGGCGCTGCGTGGCAATAATGAGATGTATTCCGGCCGCCCGCGCTTTCTGCGCCAGGCGCGCGATCAGTTCCTCGATCTTCTTGCCCGCCACGAGCATCAGGTCGGCGAGTTCGTCGACTACTACCACGATGTACGGAAGCGGCGAGAGCAGGTCAGGATCTTCCTGGTTTGCTGAGAAAGGATCTATCAGCCGATCTCCGGCCTCGAGGGCTTCGCGTACCTTCTGGTTGAAGCCTTCCAGATTGCGGACGCGAAGACCGCTCATCAGGCAATAGCGCCTGTCCATTTCCCGGACGCACCAGTCCAGGGCGTTGGCCGCAAGCTTCATGTCCGTAACCACGGAGGCCAGCAGATGCGGAATGCCGTCATAGATCGACAGCTCCAGCATCTTCGGGTCGATCATGACGAACCGGACCTCGTCCGGCGTTGCCCGGTAAAGCAGCGAAAGTATCATCGCGTTCAGGCCGACGGACTTGCCCGACCCGGTCGTCCCGGCAACCAGCATGTGCGGCGCCCGGGCCAGGTCCGCCACCACCGGCTCGCCGATGATATCCTTTCCGAGAACCAGGGCAAGTTTCGAGGGATGGGACTGGAAGACCTCGGATGACAGTACTTCCGAGAGGCGAATCATCTGACGGCGCGGATTGGGCAGTTCCAGCCCCATGCAGGTCTTGCCCGGTATGGTTTCGACCACCCTGATGGCAGCAAGGCCGAGTGCTCGGGCAAGGTCCTTCATCAGGCTCACAACCTGCCCGCCGCGAACGCCCACCGCCGGCTGCACTTCATAGCGCGTGATGACCGGACCGGCATAGGCGTCCAGCACATTCACCTTGACGCGAAATTCCGCCAGCTTTTCCTCTATCAATATCCCGCCGTCGATCAAATCGTCCTGGCTCATCGGCGCAACCGCCGAATCGGCAGGGCGCAGGAGTGCAAGTGACGGCAGGCCGACATCTCTACCGGATTCCGGCACGGAAGGTTCGCATCTCCCGTTCTCCGGAGCACCCGCCGCGCATGGTACAGGCTGACTAACGCAGCCGCAGGTGTACTCCCGGACCGAGGCGGACCTCACCCCTTCGTTGACCGGCTCGCGATTGAAGGCGGTCTCTCCCCGGACCACCTCCGGCAAGCCTGCAGCCGGTGTTTTGGACTCATCGGCCGGGAGCGTCCGCCCGGAAAAAACATATGCCGGGACCCGCGGCAAGGGCTTCAAAGCAGGGGCCGGACTTTCCACAACCGGGTCCGGGTGCCTGTCCGGCGAAGACCAGAAGGCCGCGTCAATACCCACCTTGAAACCATTACCCGGATGCTCGGTCTGCGGAGATCCCGCAGAGGTCTTTCCAACACCGTTCGATTTCGTGCCTGTTGGCTCCGCAGGCATGGCAAGCCTTACAGCCGGGGGCTCTTTGCGCGCATTGCAGGCAGCCGGCGAGCCCCCCTGCATACCTTCCCCCGCGGCATGAGACGAATACTTTCGCACACTGCCGGACAGTTGTCCGGCATAGCTTGCCATCAACCGCCGCCGGATCTCATCCATGTCCATTACGACGGGGGGCTCTGCATCGGAAGGTACCTGTTTGTTCTCCAGGGCTCGTAAGGCAGCCCGCCCAGCCCGATGTTTCTCCAGGTTTTCCAGTATCGACTGAAGATCGATAACCTCCTCGGGTTCGGCCCCTACCTTCTTCTCATGCTTCGCAATGGGCGGCGCGCTCTCCGCGGCAAGGCGTATACAGTTTTGCGGACGCAGAGTTGTCTCCGAAGTATCCGGCGCACGATGAGGAAATGACCATGCATTGAAAGAAATCGGGAGGTCCTTTGAGACTTTTTCCGGTACGCGACGACCGCGTTCGTTCACCTGAACCGGCATGCTCTCTCCACACGGATTCGGAGAGGAAGGGGCATCGACAGGGCGAGACGAACGCTGCACCTCTCCCGCCCATTTGAGCAGATCCGGCCAGGAGCTTCCAAACCAATACGGAGCACCAACTCCTAAACCGCATGCCAGCACTGCCAATGCTATCCAGCCCGCAAAGGGTACCAGCGCCAATCCGGAGATCACGCATACGGTGCCCAATCTCCGCCACACTCTTCCCGCATCTTTATCCAAAGCCATTACCACACCAATATATTCGGTCAGCCGGCAGATCGTTGCCCACGCGTAGAAATCGAGCCGCCGCATGCGCTGAAGAGATCGCCGCCTGCTTGTAACGATCGAAAAATGAACGCTCGCGCCTCCATCAACCCACCCTCCGCCGACGGCAGTACCGCAAGCCATGCAGAGTTGGTTCCGACTTCATCGAGGCACGGGCTCCGGAGGTTTTCCTTTACTGATCTCCCAGGATGAACAGCCGATCCATCCTGCTCAGAAACCTTCCCTTTGCCAAAGGGATCGCGTGGAGGAGAAGAGGTTGAACTATCCCCGGCAAAATGGGTGCGGGAGATTTGGGACGCGATTAAACCTCCTCCAAATGCTTAAGTCAACAGGATTGGGAGCCGATTTCGGAGTGCGCGCAATAACTGATGAGACCCCGCATAGTTAGACAACCGGGAAAAATGATCTCTCAGGGGCTATCCTGTCTTGCCTTTTCGGATAACCGGACGTCGGGCACGCTTTGGACGAAGGGTGGCGCGGGAGAAAGTCCTTTTGCTGCCCGGTGAGAAAAAAACGCCGAGGATTAGACAGACCGGGGCTAACCGACTTCTGCTTTGAGACAGCGACATCAAATGGTTGCCGAATAACGATGTGATACCAGGACATTCAGGAAGATTTTGAATTCACGGCTTATCGGAATTCTCTTTTGGTACCCGCACAGGGATTTCCCAGACGAATGAATTGCGTTTTAACGGGAAGGCTGAAAGAGATTCGCCTTCCCGTCCGGCGGCGGGTTCAGAAATCCGAAATGTCGGCAGGCTCCATGTGGCTGGAAGGTTTTTTCTCCCTTGCCTTGGATGTAAGTCCTGAGCCGGCGACCAATAATTGCCCGTTTCTTTTGGGATTGCCGGCAGGCAGCACCCTCCCGGCTCGCCTTCGTTTCGAGCGATCCTCAAGCTTTCCGTTTCCACTCTGGTTCGAACCCATGACCATGGACCCCAATCGATCGATCAGTGCTTTCATCAACTCGGCCTGCGTGTCCATCTGCCCGGATGCTGCAGCGAGTTCTTCCGAATTTGCCGCATTTTGCTGGACGACCTTGTCCATTTCGCCGATTGCCCTGCTGATCTGCTCTATCCCCTGCGCCTGTTCCTGAGATGCGGAAGAGATCTCACCTACAAGATCACTGGATTTGGCCACGCTGGCACGAACTTCGTTGAACTCCTTTTCGGTTTCTTCCACAAGACCCGATCCGTCCTTGACCTTCTTGACCGTACCTTCGATCAGGCTGGCGGTATTCTTTGCGGCTTCGGCTGCTCGCATTGCGAGATTGCGCACCTCATCGGCCACGACTGCAAATCCTGCCCCGGCTTCACCGGCCCGTGCCGCTTCAACCGCCGCATTCAGTGCAAGAAGATTGGTCTGGAAAGCTATTTCGTCTATAGTCTTTATTATCTTGGATGTTTCCTCGCTGGCTTTCGATATTTCACTCATCGATGCGGTCAGTTTGCCCATCGACAGGCCGGCCCGGGAAGCAGTGTCTTTGGTCCCGGTCATCAGTTGGTTCGCCTGATTCGAGTTACCCGCATTCTGCGCGGTCATCGAAGCCATTTCCTCAAGCGAAGAAGACGTCTCCTCAAGTGAAGAAGCCTGGTGGGAAGCTGCATCAGCCAGTTGCCGGCTCGATTCGGAAACCTGGTCAGCCGCTGCAGCCATTTCGTCGGCTCCCCTGCCGAGGTGGAAAATTGCTTCCAACATCGGTCTGACGATAGATCGAACCAGGAAATATCCTGCTGCGATGATCAACAATCCGATGGCCAGGACGGTAATAAGCGCTGCAGTGAGCACCTCTCGACATGCCTGTTCGATGACGATGCGATCGCTTCCAATGAAAAACATTCCCGCTATTTTGGAATCTGCACCGACGATCGGCCAGTAGGCAGTGTTATATTCCTTTCCCGAAATCATATTCCTGTCGATAAATTTCCCACCTTTTTTCAGGACCGTATCGATTACCCTCGGGTTGTCCATCTTCGTACCGATAATGCGCTTTCCATCCTTCTCCAGAGTCGTCGAAACGCGTTCGTCCCCTTTGAATATGGTGCATTCCACGTTGAAGTGCTTCTTGATATCGTCGACGAAAGCATTTGTAGCAGTCAGGTCGATACCGGGAGTAATGGTACCTATTATGCGATTGTTTGCCTTCACAGGCGCCCCGGCCCGAAGGGAGAATTTCACCACCGTCCCTTCCTCCATGCCCGTGGAGACCTCTCCTGCTTGAGCTTTCCTGACATTTATCTGGTTGGCGACGCTGTCGCCGATCTTATCCGAATGGCCCCGGGCGACGACCGTCCCGTTAGCATCGGCAATGGTCAAAACGCCAAGGCTGTTATTCGCCAGTAACGCCTTCGCAATCTCCTGGAGACGCCTGGTGTCCTTCTTCTCGATAGCGTCTGCAAGGTCCGGGCGAGTTGCAAATGAAACCGCGTTGGTTTTCAACTTATTCAATATATCTTCCAGTGTATTCTGGATGGCTATGGCAGTCAGGCCCGTTTCTTTATCGGCCTGCTTATTGAATCCTTTCGTAAAGAAGTAATAGGCCGAACCGAAAGTGGCCCCACCCGCTATCACAATCGTCACGAGCGTGAGACAGATAATCTTTGCCGAGAACGAAAGGCGAGACCGCGATTTTTTATCTAAGTGCTTAGACATGATTTTGACTCCTTGAACTCGATAAGTGACAAAATACCTAATATGCCACTGTAATCTATACAAAAAAGCGACTATCGACTTCAAATTGATATACCATTTTGCCTGTACCCATACATATACGTTCGGAGACTTTGTGAAAATTGATAACTGGTTTTTTCCAATAAGTCAGAACAGACATAACGGGTCACTCCATGACGACCGAATGAAACAACCGGGAATAATATATAAATTGCAGGTTCTTAGAGTATTGTCCGCACTAATATCGATTGCCGTCGCCGGTAAACTGCAGGACCCAAAACTGAGCAGAAAGCAGGAATTTCTTTTTGGCTGCAGGCGGATTGAGAAAAACGACGCTTTGAAATGCCGGCGCTCATTGTTGCCTCAACAGTTACGTCTTGACACCCGACACTTTTCCCTATACTCCCGACGACAAGCAACAAGCTTTATCGCGCAAAATCGTCCTTTTCCAGACCAGAGAAGCATCAGGACGGCGCGTGCCTGATAAACTCGAAGTGCAATAAATGGGCTCAATGCAGGGATCTTAAAGTAAACAAATATATCATCGAATCAGGATTAATCATGAAACCCATAACTGCAGGTTTTCTCAGGTCAAGCGGGAAGTATGCGTTTATCCTGGCATTTCTTTTCTGCCAGAACGTGACGACATCTGCATTATTGGCCGGTCCTGTTCAAGACATGATCAACTCGATCGAAGATGGAGGAATTGTCGTCATCGGGTCCGGCACCTTCAATGAAACCCTGACGGTAAACAAGAACCTGACTCTTCAGGGCGTTTCCAGTTCGGCAACCATTTTACAGCCCGCGGCATCTGGGCAGCGGGTCATTACCGTGGCCTCCGGATATACTCTCGTCTTGAAGAATTTGAAGGTAACCGGCGGGCAGTTGACGAATGCAGCGGGCGGAGGGGTTTACCTTGCCGGGGGAAATCTGACGCTCCTGGGCGCTCATATTACCAACAATTCGGCGTCATACGGGGGCGGGGTATTCCAGGAAGGCGGCAGCGGGCGTGTAGAGGCCGTCGGCAGCGTGATACAGGGGAACACCGCCACGTTCCACGGAGGTGGGATGTATGTCCGTGGAAGCGCCTCGTTGACCGATACACAGGTAATTTCCAATGCGGCCGGAAATCACGGCGGCGGGGTGCATGTTGACGCCGGAAGTGCCGTGATAAATGGAGGGCTCTTCAGCGGGAACAGTGCCGGCAGCGACGACAACGGAGGCGGGATCAACGTCAACAATGGACTGACCGTCACGGGTACGCAGTTCCAGAACAACACCGCAGGCGACAGCGGCGGGGCTGTGAGCCAGTGGAACAAGGGCTATGTCTGCTCGATCAGTGCCGCGACTTTTCAAACCAACTCTTCAAAAAACAACGGCGGTGCAGTTCTTGCAAAGGGCACCCTCAATCTTTCAGACTCGACACTGTCCGGCAACACGGTGGACTCCGGCGGGACCGGAGACGCTTATGGCGGGGGAATTTACACCGAAAGCCCCGCCACGGTGACCCGCTCCACATTTACCGGCAATCAGGCAAAGTGCACCGGGTGTTCAGGATCCAGAGGCGGGGGACTTTTGATTTCCCTGGCCTCAGGCGACCTTTCGGTCAGTACCGTGACCGACAGCACCTTCGATGGAAATGACGGCTGGTTCGGCGGCGGCTTCCTGGCCTCCTACGGGACTCTGAACATAAGCCGGTGCGTATTCAAAAATAACACCGGCGGCTACGGCGCAGGTCTGTACGCCTTCGTGGTAAACGGCGATCGTCTCTTGTTCCAGAGTAATACAGCCGTCAACAAGGGCGGAGGGACTGAAGTCTCCGGAGGGACCATTACGAATTCCAGGTTCCTCTCCAACAACGCCGGAGGCGGCGGAGGTATCTCCGGGGTATCCGGATACCTGAGCATCACAGGAAACCTGATCATTACAAACGTACTGCTGGCAGGGAACAGCGCCGCCAACTCCTTCCTGGGTGGGGGAGGCATCCTTGTCGAATACCTGCCTGCGACCGTCTTCAACACCACCATAGCCCGACCATCGCGGGGGAACGGTTCCGGAATCACCGTTTCGAACGGTGCAACCCTCACTGTCAAAAACACCATTGCGGCAAACTACGCGACAGGCATCGACGTGAACGGAGGAACTCTGACGGAGGATTACAACCTCTTTTTCGATAACGGGAGCAACACCGCCGCCTCCAATGGCGGAACCGTAAGCTCGGGCGTCCACAGCCTGATCGGGCAAAACCCGCTTCTGGTCAACCCCGGCGGCGGCGATTATCATCTCAAAGTGTCTTCCCCATGTATAAACAAGGGAACTTCTTCCGGCGCCCCCTCAGCGGACCTGGATGGAGCCAAACGGCCACAGGGGGCGGGCTATGATATTGGAGCCTACGAATACCGGGGAGTAGGAAGAGAGATTCCTCCGATCGAGCTGCTCCTGTTCGATTGAGCAGGAACATTCTGAGTTCCCGGGCAAAATCAATCCGGGACTGGAATACTTCAACAAAAAACGGGAACGGCTGAAGAAACCTTGGAAAGATCATCCGGTATCGACCCTTGGAGACCGGGAAGCTGAAATTAAGGATATCGCAGGAGAGCTGTGTCGGATTCTGAAAAACTCATAAATGAGTTCACGGCAGAAATTGAGAACTTTGTCGATGAATACTTCTCTGCTTATCCCCTCGACCTCAAAGAACAACAGGGGAAGGTGTTACACGATGCGCTGTGGGGCACTCAGTTCATTCAGCCTCACGAATCGGTTTTGATTGATACTCCTCTTGTTCAACGCCTCAGAAGAATCAAACAAACGGCTTTTGCATATCTCATCTTTCCGTCCGCCACTCACTCGCGTTTTGAACACTCGATGGGCGTATTGTCTCAAAGCGACAAGCTTCTGAAGGCGTTGCACCGGAATCCGCATTACCAATCCCTGTTAGAAGGCAGGGAAGACATAGTCCGGGCGGCAGCGATCCTGCACGATAGCGGGCACGGCCCATTCAGCCATTCCAGCGAGGAGATTTACAGATTCCTGCCCGACATGCGGGCACTGATCGGCCCAGGCGGACGATTTGAGGACTGTACTCCCCACGAAGTACTTTCGTACCACATTGTAAAGAGCAAGGCATTCCGGAAGAGATTTTCGGAAATACTGGACGGCTGCAACAGAGATGTCGATATCGACAAGGTTGCGGACATAATCCTCGGAAACTGGAAGGACCCGAATTCCAGGTTCCTCGCGGATATCATCAGCGGACCATTCGATGCGGACAAGCTCGACTACCTTTTCCGGGATGGCCGTTTTGGTGGACTGCCCCTGCAAATCGATCTCGATCGTCTGTGGTACTGCGTCCAGATTCATCCGGTTCCGGTATCCGGAAGAGCAATAAAAATGCTGGTGATGTCAATCAGCGGCGTGGCGAGCCTCGAGCAGATAGTTTTCTCCAGGATGGTCCTGTTTTCGAGCTTGTATCAGCATCACAAAGTCCGGACCTGCGATTGCATGTTGAAGGCCATTTATGAACACTGCAGAGAAAACGGAAGGTCAATTTGCGGCTACGAGCTTCGAAGGGCCACAGATTTCCTTTGGCTGACCGACGACCGCTTGTATTCCGAAGCGGACAGGCTGCACAAAAATGACCCCCTCCATCGACTCATACATAACCTCAAATTCCGAAGGTTATTGAAAAGAGCGCTGATAATATCCAGGGCTACCGTAGAAAAACCCTACAGGGAATTTTTCGGGCACACCAGCCTCAAGCAGTTCTGTGCCGAGCTGCAGGAAAACGATCATCAACTTCGCGTACTGGCCAGGGAAATCTGTGAGGAAGCCGGGAATCCATGTCACCCGTCGGAGGTATGGGTTGACCTTCCCAAGTTGCCTCCGACCGATATGGCTGATGAGACTTACGTCAATCTCGGCAGTGAAACTCAGCCCGAGTTCCAGAAGCTGAAGGACATATTCAAAGTCGATGACTGGGCACGGAACTATGCTGAGAACAACTGGCGGGGACACGTATTCTGTCCGGACAACGACGGCATTCGGCAGAAGATTTCAAATGCCGCGAGATCGGTGTTGGAGAAGAAATTTTCCGTGAAATTCAACAATTCTGCTCAGAAACTGTGTAAGATTTGATCGTGTAAGGTCCTTCTTCCCCGATCGCCCGTCCGTGTCCCGATCAGTGAAGGAATCCTACGCCCCTGAGCACTTCTCTTTTGCCATTCTCAACATTTCGTCCAGGAGATCTTTCAAATGCGGGCATTTCCGGTACGCCATTTCCGGATTCAGCTTACCGAAGAGTTCCCTGCCCTGAGTTACCTTCTTATAGGTGTGGCCTGTCTTGCTCCGGTATATTGAATCCAGCAGCTTGGAAGGAGGCTGATCAAAATTAACTTCTTCGGGGTTTTGCACTTTCCCGGGAAACGCGGACCTGACTTCGGCAGGAAAGATCATGGGATCGCTGAGTAGCCATGCCTCGGTCTCATGAACCGCAAAGAATTGATGAAAGCCGGGACAGCAGACGTCTGCTTCAATTTTTCTTTTCGTCTCGTCGTAACAGTCGCAGACGCCTTTTGCTCTGTCGGCATGGATGGTCGGCCCATAGAGATCCAGAAGGGCAATCACTGCTATGACATCCTGCCTCTTCATGTACATTCCGGCTTTTATGGGTGAATCCTTCAATAACTGAGACCATCCCTCAAATCGCACGACCTGAATGCCTATCCTTTGATTGAGTTTGGGATCGAGCCATCGACGCAAGAAATCGGGCAGAGCTTTCTGCTCTGTATGGCCCTCAACGAAGAGGACAAACTTCATTCCATCTCCTCCAACTCCCTCGACAAGAACAAAGACCCAAGGGAATACTCCTCAAGCCACTCTTTTAGAGTTCTCCCGTCCAGCGTTTTCAGTTGCGTCTCTCCCTCGGCCCATTGTGTTACGGTGGTTACCGGTGTCGAGTCGCCAAAAGAATCGAGGAATTGAGGAGAGTGTGTGGTCAGGATGACTTGAGCCCGCTGTGACGCATCCACTGCATATTCCGCGACAATCGGGAGCATGGATGGATGAAGACCTGTTTCCGGCTCGTCTATTGCGATGACCGGAGCGAGCATCGGCGATGCAAGCACAGTGAGGAGGAAGAGGAAGCGCAGTGTCCCGTCGGAAAGGTCCGCCGCCGACTGCTCTCGTCGCAAGGATTTCCATCTGACGCGAAGCTGGATTCTCTGGTCGGCTGCAGGAGCAAACACCAATTCATCATAGTCGTCGCCGAACGCAGCTCGCATAGCCAAGTCTATATCTTTCTTAAAGTCTCTGTCCCCTGTGTAGAGGGTATGGAGAACAGGAATGAGGTTCTGCCCGTCCGGATCCACCCTCTTTTCCGTTCGCGTTACAGCAGCCTGCCGAATTGGAGCATCGCGGTTAACATGCAGGTCGTGATACACCGACCACGAGGCGAGTTGCGCCTGGAACGGCGGAATATGCCTGTTGGCAGGGAAAGGGCCGGACGCCGAAGAAAGCAGAGTTTCCTCTTCGCTGATGGATTCTTCGGAAGCCAGGAGCCCCCTTTCGTGTTCATCGAACACCCTGGCATTGAGGGCCTGCCTTTCCAGCAGCTTGAAGGGTCCGGTCTCCTGACCGATTTCAACTTTATAGTAATTGGCCAAGAGTTCATGTCCGATTCGATATGCACTGCTTTTGCCGAGCCTGGCTAGTTCGAGCTTGTATGTCAGACTGTCCCTCTCGATGCTGCGACTCTTGTCAACTGGAGAAGCCTTGACGCAAAAGCTGATGGTATCCGCGGAGCCGTCCCAAACCAGAGGTTCCATGCCCCCCAGACTCTGAACGTATTTTCCCAGTCGTCCCTGTGCCGAAATCGAAATAAGCTCCAGCAGCCGAAGCAGATTTGACTTCCCCGCTCCGTTGGGACCGATCAACACATTCAAATCCCCGGGAGTCCATGAAACATCCTTGAGCGAGCGAAATCCTTTTATGTCCAACCGGAGTATTTTCATGTCCTCCTCTCGAACAGAGTGAAAGGTATGAAATTTATACCGACAAATGGAGCCGAGCCCATGACCTCGGGAGCGTCGGGTATTTTTCTAGCATTATTCCAGAAGAGAGTCATTTAAAATGCAGGCCGATATCTCTGGCTATTCCATCAGAATTCCTCAAGCAAACTATCCCTGCATGATTAACCCGTCCTTTATGTTAACCACAAGGGGCAGTCAATTCAGCTCTAACGTGAATACCGACTATAAGAAGAAATTGTTCGGATCGATCAAAGCGACGTTGCCCAATTGAAAAACAGCCTGTGTGAAAGAACCCCGCCATATCAAATCGGAGCACGGTCCTGCCTGTCAGAAAAACCTCCACAGCGATCCAACCGGCCTGCCGTTCTTGAACCGGCCGTACCACAGGCACGCGGGATAAAGTACCAACAGGCCCGCGATCCAGCACAGGTACATCACGGTCGGGGAACTCCCGTGCGGGAATGCGAAACCGATGAGCGCGTAAACATAGAGGTGCAGGGTGTAGAAGAACAGGGCACACTGCCCGAAGATCGTCAGTATCCGGAAATGAACCCGCTGTTTTGCAGCAAGGCAGGAAAAGAAAGCCAGAAGGAGCAGGTTCGTTCCGAGAGTCATCAGGATAAAGCCCAGGCTGGGCGGATACTTGGTTGTGTTCAGGAAACCGATCCACCCCGGACCTGGCGGGTGGAAATCGGCAAATACCGAAGTCAGACGCAAAACGATAAAAACGAGCAGGCAGGCGACCCCGGCCTGGAGCGCTGCCGTATGGCCCCGGTGCTCGCTTGCGGGCAGATATCTGCCGAACGCCATTCCGAGGCAGGAGACCCCGAACCACGGTAGAACAGGATAATAGACCAGTACACTGTTGTTATGGCCGGGGACGAGCAGAATTCTGGCCAACTCGGAGTGTAAAACGGCCGGATCCGAGAGGAACCCGGCGACTTGAGTCAGGACCGCAGCCGCTCCTCTGATAAGGATTATCGCTGCCGTGCGCAGCTGTAAACCAGTGAGCACAAGATAAGCGTGCCGCCGAGGGCATAGAGCACCCCAAAATATTGTTCGATATCCGTCCCGCCGCCGGGGATTGCGCCCCCGCGGCTAACCTCCGTTCCCGGCAGCACTGAGAGGTCCCCGAACAACCAGGCCGGGTTTTCAACGAAAAACTGGATCAGAATAAGCAACGCTCCGCGAATCATGAGGAACCGGGTAATCCTGCCGGCACTCCATCCGGCTTTCTCGCGGGACGAAACGAGCATCACCACGCCGATTCCCATGACCAGGAAAAAACCCGGAGCGCACAGATGACTTACCCATCTCGTGAGGAACTCCATTGCACCGGGATAATGCGAGAGTTCCGCCCCCCAGAACTCGTGCGAGTGTGTCTTGGCCACGAAGTAACATGCATGGTCGAGGGCCATCAGGACCATTATGAATCCCCGGAACGCATCCAGTCCGACCAGGCGTCTTCCCGGGAAGACGCTCGGCATCGAGTTAGCGCCGTCTCCAATTCAACGGAATCGGTGCGGGGTTTCATTACTCCGCCGCTGTATCGGTCCATAGCGGTCGAACTCCCTGGATTATTCAGTTCCGATTTCTCTTTCAGCAGCGATTGCTCCTGATCCGGAGCTCTAGCCATGATCACACGGCTATCGTTGTCAAAGCAAGGCAATACTTCCAGAGCCGGTAGAGCTGAGTCCTCCGGCGAAGAACTGCAGGAGTTGAACGGATACCGTCGGCTGAACCTCTTGCCTCCGGCACGGGCAACAAAGAGACGTTGCCCGTGTCACCCATGAGAATGTGACTTCGATCCTGATTGAGGTTTCATGAGAGAGTTGCAGGCAACAAGAGCGATCCGCAGGCCGGGAACCGACAAGGGTGGCCCAGGCAGCGTCTTTTTGCTACCTGGGTCCGAAGGACAGGAGGGGCGGAACTGGGTCCTCCGGCGAAGGCCCTTCAGGCAGTTTCAATTGCAGTAGGTGGATGGGCGGGCAAGGAAGATATATCTATCACAAAAAATGCCGGCCCGATAAGGGCCGGCACTTGCTTCAGCACTACGCTTTTGGGCCTGGCTTTTTCGCCGCGGGCGGAAGTCTCAGGCTGTGCGTCCGGACATACTCATTTGCTTTTTCTGTGAGCCACTCTTTGAGCGTCTTTCCTTCCTTTGATAAACAGGCATACAGATCTCTTTTAAGTTCAATGTCAAACTTAACGACTATGCGCCCACTTGGACTTCGGGTCATTTTTTCTCCTTGCTCGAAAGGCTTGTGCCTGTATGCTCAACTCACGTCACCCTGCACAGAAGTGATCGGTTGCAGGGGACCCATGAGTGTAACCATGCACGGGAGAGGCCATTCCGGTGCCGGCGCAACAGTCTCCAATCGTTGGTGGAATATGCTGCCTGTTTCTTTTCGACAGCAGTTTCAAACCTTTTTTCAAATCGGAAATCAGTTCCGCGGAGAACCGCCGCGGGGGCGGCTCTCCGAGCGGACCCCGATCAGGGCTGAACTTTGTACGGCCGCATCATCTCGTTGTCTTCATGATCGATGATGTGGCAATGCCATACATAACCGGGCCCCTGGGTCGGATCGAAATCGTAGAGGTTGGTTCCGGCAAGGGATTGGTAGTAGGTGACCGGGGCCCAGGTCGGCTGCCACCTGATAAGAATCCTCGTAATCTCGCCCGGGTTCATTATTATTGTATCTCTCCAGCCCACATCTTCCGGCGGGAACGGGGGCTTGAACGGGGGCGAAATGTCGTTCAGATGCATGGGGTTGAACCAGCCGTTGTCGTTCAGGAAAGGATTGCCGCCGATGGCGTAGTCACCTGCCTGCTGGAGCGACACAGGGAACGTGTTAAAGAAGTCGGTACTCCCTTCATAGGCCAGGGGCGGGCCGTATCCGGGGCAGAAACTGCCGGGACTGCATCCGGGGAGCAGGGGGGCACTCTGGAACCGGCCGAACATGGCGTTCCAAAGCGTCTCATAGTACGGATGCAGCGTTTCCCGGTTCAACAACTGGAACTGGGCCAGGTGGGTATGGATCGGATGGGCATCGGCAGTCAGGTTTATGATTTCCCACTGTTCTATGGCCCCGATCTGCGGAAGCTCACTTATGCCGTCGGGGTACACGGCCGCGACGCTCGGAGATTTGGTGCCGTCCCACCTCGTATTGTTGACCAGTACCATCAAAGGTCCTCCCGGCCCCAACACTTCTTTGAGCACCAACTGCCGAGACTGATCGAGAACAACGCCGGGATTCGGAAAGCTGATAGAGGAGCCGCCGCCCAGATAGATTGACGCTTCGTTCCATGCAAGGTCGACCAAAGGCTGCGGCCTCTTGCATCCGTCATAGCCGAGCCTCGGGTTGCAGCTGTTGTCGGCAGACAGGCTCTGCGATTTGACGCGGAATTGCATCACGTAACCCATTCCGGCCTGGCCTGGATCGGAGGGGACCAAAGACATGTCTCCGGGAGAAAGCCCCGCGGGAAAGGGAACAGGCGCGTTGTTGGTAACCGTGAGGGTCTTTCCGGCGAAATCGGAAAAATCGACAATCACATAGAGCCTCTGGCCCGGCGCGAAGAAAACCGTATCTACAAATTTGGGTTCGTTGAAGTAATTGTCGTCGGCACCGATCAGGTAAGTCGGCGCCCCACCAAAAAACAAACGCAGCATACGCGCATTGCATCCGTCGAGAAGCCTGAAGAAGTATCGGCGGGGTTCTACTTCCATAAAGGGCCAGGGAGCGCCGTTCACCGTCATGACGTCGCCGATGAACTCGGGGTTCCAGAATGGATGGACATCGGGGTTGGGAGGCAATCCATTAAGGTTGGTGACATCCGCGTTCGGGCCCGAACCATCCGGGAAGAAGAGCTGGCCGTTGATGTCGAACTGACGATCCTGGATCGCCATCTCTATTTCGTACGGGCCGCTCGGAAGATCAGCAGGCTCGTTCTGAGGATCGCGGATGAAGTAAAAAGCCGCAAGGCCGGTATAGACGTTGAGCCTGGTCGCACCCAGTGCATGGTCGTGGAACCAGAGGGTCCCCGGTTCCTGCTTGTTGTCGTAGTAATACACGGCTTTCCCCGCGCCGGCATCATAGAGGGTCGCGAAGTCCTGTCCCTTCAGCCCTTCCGGAGTGAACCACTGCTGAGGACCGCCGTCATAAAAGGAAGCCGTCTCTCCCCCATGCAGGTGCGCCACTACTGGAATTGGGCCGGCATAAGGCAGCAGGCACTCCGGTGCATAGGGAGGTCCGTTCATGCAGCCCTTGGACATTGTGGTCATCAGGGGATCGGCCCAGTGGATGGTCTGGTCGTACGTCATCAAACCCGCGACCAGGCCCGGCCCGTAAGGAGGACCGTATGTATTCGCAGGATTGAAACACGGCAGTTTGTTTTGATAAGTGACCGTGGTCGCAACGTTTCTTTTGGCCTCAACAGTGACTCCGGGCCAGTTGGGAGGGGCGAGCATTTCCCCCGTGTTGGTGTCCTCCAGGCCATATGCCCACACTCGGGTCTTTC
The DNA here is from genome assembly GCA_023416335.1 of Pseudomonadota bacterium. Next base: position 33,015 of record JAEZHY010000131.1, read on the forward strand.
CGAATGTGATCTGCGGAGGCAGTGAAGGCCAACCCGAAATCACGTCCTGACAGGATGACGTGTCGATCGTAACCTGCGGAAGAACAGCCTGTTCGATTTCGTTCAAGGTTACCGTCAGATTCGGATGGGAAGAGGCATCGACGCGGGGAATTGGGCCGGCAGGCCCGAAAACGGGCAGAGGCACCGCGTATTTCGGGATGCAGCCGCCGGGAAGCGGGATTTGGGGCACCAGGGTGCTCGCGTTAACGTTTCCCGCAGCCATAAGTATTGAGATAAAAAACATAAATAAAACAGATGGCTGGACTAATTTACGTTTCTTTAACATAGGTTTCTCCTTCCTGAAAAGTAAATCTCTTTCGGCAATAGCCGCGATCTTTGCGTCAACGACCGCAGCCATGGTTTTGTCATTTAATGGAAGAATACAAGAAATGGAATTAGGTGGAATTTGTATCCTGTATTACACGAACGTGTATTTTCATTATGAATTCCAGCTTAACAATTTGAGCTTATACATAACACCTCTACGCAAACCCATGTGATATAATAAACACATGTCCATCATACGCTAATAAAGCTAAAGCCGGTCAAATTCAGTTTTTGGAAGTACTTAACGTGTGACATTTATGTGTCAAATAATTTTGATCAAAGCTCTTTAGTTTTGCAGTTTATTTTGAATTCAGCCCGAAACCGCTGTACTTTTGGGACAAATTGATGACAACCATGGATGGGGAATTATGACAACAAAAGCTCATTTGAGTATTGACTGCAATTGAGTGAGAGAAAATAGTGTGAAGGAAAGAGATCTGAGCTAAGGAGAAGGTCACTTTGTAACCACTGTGTACCCCAGTGCTTTGGTGTTTCTCACGCGAAGCCGCGAAGGCGCGAAGAAAGACAAGGATGGGAACTGGCGTACAGGTGCCGGCGGGAGTAGATACGAAAAGCCGCCGGCGAGGTTTTTATGGAAGTGAAAGGCCGGGAACGCCTTGTACGTGCCTTTTTGTTCTTCTTCGCGGCTTCGCGTGCAAAAACTCTCTCCCTGTTACTTAATTTTCGGCACCGTCCAGGATCTTCCTCACGACCTCGGCGAGTTCACGCATTTTGAGCGGCTTCAAAAGAAAAGCGCGAATTCCCATCCGTTTGGCTTCTTCCTCGGTGAACCTTTCGGTAAAACCTGTGCACAGGATGATCGGGATATTCGGACGGATCCGCATCATTTCTTCGGCAAGGCTGTCGCCTGTCATGAGCGGCATGGTATAGTCTGAAATCACCAGGTCAAAATCTTCCGGGCAGCTTCTGAAGATTTCCAGTGCCTCGATGCTGCTCGTCGTGGATGAGACTTCGTAGCCGAGCTGGTCGAGTATGCTTTGCCCCAGATCGGCCAGACCTCTTTCATCATCAACGAAAAGAATCCGCTCTGCTCCTCCCCGGATCGATACTTCCGTATTGTAGGCCGCTGCCGTTTTTGTTTCGACTTTCGGCAGATAAATCATGAATGTAGACCCGGCTCCGGGTTGGCTCCGGACCGTTATCGACCCGTTATGCCTCTTGACTATTCCGTGAACTACGGCCAGACCCAGGCCGCTCCCCTTCCCAACTTCCTTCGTGGTGAAATAGGGGTCGAATATACGCTCCAGGGTTTCAGGGAGCATTCCGACGCCGGTATCGCTCACCGTAATGCGCAAATAGCCGCCCGGTTTGAGATCCTCGGGAATTTCGCCTGCTCCCGCTCCTGCCTCTACTTCGTCGAGCTTCACAGCCAGCACTCCACCGCGGTCTTCCATAGCCTGGGAGGCATTGGTGCACAGATTGATCAGCACCTGGTGGAGTTCGGTTTCATCGGCCATCGTTATGTCCGAATCGACTTCGATGGTTTGCCGGATTTCGACCGTACTGGGCAGGGATGCCCTGAGCAGTTTGATGGCATCCGTGATGACCGGGCCGAGCATTACCGGTACCTGCTCCTGTGATGTCTTCATACGCCCGAAAGCCAGCACCTTTTTCACCAGGTCCTTGGCGCGAAGCCCTGCACTCAGCACCTGTTCCAGGTAATGCCGCCCGGGAGTCAGCCTGGGCATCTCCAGCAGTGCGATTTCCACATAGCCGATTATTGCCGCCAGTATATTGTTGAAGTCGTGGGCGATTCCTCCAGCCAGGGTACCGACCGCCTCCATTTTGTGCGAGTGCCGCAACTGGGCTTCGAGCTTTTCTTTTTCTTCTTCCGCCTGCTTGCGGTCCGTGATATCGAAGATCACCGCCTGTTTGGAAAAGGAACCGTCGGGATGGGAAATCGGCGTGTTGACAGCATAAAACCAGCGTCCGTCTTTCCCCTTTATCTCCCGTTTGATGGTTTCGCCTGCAAGGACTCTCTCATTAAGGCACGAGGGACATTTTTCCTCAAGACCGTGCAATACCTCGTGGCAACGCCCGCCGGTTGCATCGAAGCCGAGTCGATCTATCATCGGTTTGTTCAGGAATTCGAGCCTGTAGTCCTGGGAGACGATATAGATATAACCGTCAAAGGTATCGGCAATAGCGCGATACTTTACCTGGCTTTCCTGCAGGGCCTGGGCCATCCTTTCCCGAGCGGTGATGTCCACGGCGATACCCGCCAGCAAATCGGGGGCATCACCCGGCGAAATCGGAAACTTGAAGGTGTCAAAGAACCTTTCGGCCCCATGGACATCCGTAACGCATTCCTGAACCGCGAGCGGCCCTTCGGTCAGTACCCTCCGGTCTGCCTGGATCATTGCTTCGGCCAGATCCGGAGGAAGCAGGTCCCTGGTGGTCTTCCCGACACAATCTTCGCCCCAGCCGAATAATTCCCGGAGATAGCGGTTGGCAAACAAAATGGTTCCCGACTCGTCTTTGATAAAAGCACAAGCCGGAAGATTATCCATAAAAACGGAAAACCTCTGCTCGCTCTGCTGAAGCGCCGCTTCCGCTCTTTTGCGATTCGATATGTCGCGTATCGATTCGATTGCCCCGACAATTTCTCCTTTGGAATCGCACAACATGCCTGCAGTCGCGAAAAGGCAAACCTCGCCGTTCCCGGGCAGGTACGCTTCGCCCACGAGTATCTTCCCTTTTTTCTCCAGATTGACGTATCTGCTCTCGATTCCCTTCTCCGGCTTGAGCACAAGGTCGATGAGAACCGGTCTGCGCTCTCCATAGATCGCCAGCGCATACTCGTAGTTCCCTTTGCCGATCACTTCCGAGGCTGCAAGACCGGTCATTTCCTCCATCGCCCGGTTCCAGGCGATGACCTTGCCTTCTTTGCCGATCACAAATGTCGCATCCGGCAGGAAGTCGATGATGTCCGCCATCCGCTGCTGGGATTCCTTCAACTCCGATTCGACCCGCTTGCGCTCTGCCAGCTCGAGTTGGAGCTGTTCGTTGGCCTTCCGGAGTTCCTCGGTCCGCAGGTCGACACGAAGCTCGAGTTCCGCGTGGGTCGTGCGCAGATGCTCCACGAGCTTATTAAAAGCCCTGCCCATCTCGCTGATTTCATCTTTTCCCCTTACGGGCACCGGCGTCATAGCCGGGCTCTTCGCCTGGGACGCAATCTCGATGAAGTGACGCGTCATTGCTTCGAGGCGCCGCGTCACGACAAATCTGAAAGTGAACAGGATCGATCCGAAAAGCAGTGCGAGGCCGGATGCGAGGATTATCATCTGAGAGCGCAACTCCGAGGTTAGCGGAGCATTGATCGCATCCAGGGGAACCGCTATCATGTCGAGTCCCGCAACATCGTCGAGCTTCCGATGGAAACTGGCGGTTGGACCATACATTTTCACGAGTTGCGCAGGAGCATCCCCGGAATCACCATGGCAGCGAATGCACTCCTGCTTCATCCTCTTGGGCGTGAAGTGAGCCAGGAACTGCCTGCCGTCGATCGTCATGGTCTCGGTACGTCGGTTCACTCCGGGATTCCGGCGGAAGTACTCTATCATCCGCATCTCGTCGGGGTTTGCCAGATTGACGGGATTCCGGGGATTATCGGATGCAAAACGGATTATGAAATCCGGAAATTTCCTGCGGACCTGTTCAAAGATGCTCCTGGAAATAAATGACGTGGACATCGTTTCCGGCACAAACACGTCCGCGCCTGCCAGATTTTCCACCGAGGGGCGAATTTTCTCGGCCGCGTAATCCCGGATTGCAAGGTTGAATTCAAGCGCGATCGCCGCCTGCCGGCTTATCAGTTCATTTGCATGCTTTCTGCTCGCTTCATATGTCTGATGGAAGACAAAAATCGAAATGGCCAGAGCGAGCAGCGCAAAAGGAATGAGGAACCGAGTGCTGATGCTTCTCATTACATGACTCCGGTTATCTATCTAGGAAAACCTGGATTGCAGCCGGAAACGTGAGATGTTCCAATTCCGGGGTGAAACAATCTCTTAAGCCGGATATCGACGATACACTTTTACAACTTTAGTCTTAGTTTCACAAAGCGTGGAAAAACACATCATTCGCTGGGAAAGACTTCTGCAACCCAGGGCCGGTTAAGCCCCGGCAGCAGTACGCACTTCAGGTAATCGTTTGGATTTGGATGCTTTCCGTTCGGCACTTGAATTTCAAGAATAGCTTCGGAAATGAGATTTACTATCAGAAAAGTTACCCGCCGGTACCTTACAATAAAAATCCACTTTGCCGGTAGCAGGAAATAACAGGTTTCCGTTCCGAAGGAATAAAGCCGAATTGTCGTTGGCGTGAGTTTGACATCTCTCACCGGAGAACTTACCTATATTCGAATCCGAATCACGCCGCTCTCCCATAACATGAATTTCAGATGCCGAAGGAGAATAGAAAATACCCGCCGCTAAATCCTTTTCTTTTCTCGATTATATCGGTTTCGGTCGGAATCGTCGGCGGGTTCGGGCGGTAGTCTTCGGGCACTGACAGCCTTTTTTCACAACCTGTTTTTCCTCGGAAAGATTTCTCTCGCCTACGAGGCGAACCTTCATACGCAGCCCGGTTTGCGGGCCCTTTGTGATACCGGCGCCCGCCTCGGGGCGCTCGTTGTCACATTCCCGGTCACGCGCTTCGCGCTTGAGGCAAAAGGGCACGAAGTGCCGGAAGTAATGGATGCAGGTACTCTTCGAGGTCCATCCGGTATTTGTGGTTCCCTGTGCTTGAAACGCTTTACTTTCGGCTCTCCCATCCGTTTCTGCTCGGACCTTACTTCGGCAGGGGATCGTCACCGGGATCGTGGCAGCCCTGTATATAAGGTCGATCTATTTCGCCGAGGACATTTTCGAGCGCATAACGGAAAATAATTATCTCCGGCATATGAGTGGTATGTTCAATGTGGAAACTCTGTTCTATACTTTGACGATCGCTGAAGATATTGTTTTATCGAGGGAGTCGGTTACGCAGCCGTCCAGGCCGTCCTGACCGGAAAACACTGCAGTATTCAACTGCTGCTTCTGCTCCTGGGCTTGAAATTGGCAGCGACGGCCATCACGCTCGGGTCGGGGGCATCGGGTGGAGTTTCCTCGCCTGCGCTCTTTTCAGGGGTGAAGGCGGGCGGAGCTTACGACGTTGGACTCAAGACTGTGCTCCCGTTTTTAGAGGTGGATCCGTCCGACGGGCATGGTGGCAGCGAGCGGCGGCATCTGCCGGATTTTTTTGAAGGAAACGATTTACACTTTAAAGCTATCAAGACGAGGTCATTTCATGCCCAAATCGCTTCAAACCAACTTCCAGTATTTGAAGCCCGCGAAATACTTCATGGACAACCGCTTCGCTGCCGTCCCGGCATCGATGAGGCTGGACGAATCGGTCGACATAGCCTTTCGGAAGGGGGTCGCCTATTTCCTGGTGGTAAACGGAAAAGCGGTTCTGGGAGCCATTTCTATCAACTCCCTGCGAGACGTTTTGGAAGCGGTGGGACGAAACCGGGAGATTACGATGGGCGAAGTAGCGGATACCAACTACGTGGTCGTTCCAGAGGACCTCGGCCTTTTTGAGGTGATAACGAAGATTCGCGAGAGGCAGGCGGATTTTGCCCTCGTTCTCGATAATGGCGAGACCGCCGTCGCGGCGGAAGAAGTCAAAGGGGTGATTGCAAGTGAAGAGATCGGCGAAGCAACTCTCGAAGCAGTGAACTGTGAACAGTGAGCAGTGAACAGAAAAAATCCTCCCGTTAGATCCTGAGTTCCGAAGGTCCCCTGACAGATATTTTGCTTTTCAAGAGCCGGCTCGGAAATCGCCTGCCGGCAGAGGATTGGTTTTTTCAGTTCACTGTTGACTGCTCACTGTTCACTGCGTTTTGTTCACCCAATCCTTTACCATTTTCGCAAACAGCGCCGGCGCTTCCGCCGGTATGGAATGCCCCGGCCCTTCCAGAATCTCATGGCGGCCTTTGCAAAGCTCGGCAAGTTCCCGGGCACTGGCGGGAGGCGTAAGAGGATCGTCGGAACCCGAGAGCACCATGACTGGGCAGGCGACTGCCGGAGCAATGCGGGCAAGCGGCGGGTAGTCTTCCACTGCCCGGAGATGCGCAGTCAGCCCGTCTTTCGTGTTGCGCAGGACAAGCGCCCTCATGATTTTGTCCAGCATCGCATCGTTTTCCCGCAGAAATTTCTCACCGAAGAAGACCGGCAGGGCCGCCTGGATCATGGCGTCCACGCCGCCGTGCTCCAGGATCCGAACCCAGGATTTTACGAACAGCTTCGTGCGGCTTGTTCGATGTGCCGTGATGCTGCATGCAACAGTCCGCTCAACCAGGTCAGGATGCCGGGCGGCAAAAGTAAGCGCCACGCCCGCTCCGTGGCTTATCCCGACGAGATTGGCTTTTTCGGCTCCCAAATGCCTGAGAAGGTCGTGCAAGTCTCCGGTGTGGCCCTCAAGTGAAAGTGGAATCTCTCCAAGGTCGCTCCGTCCCTGTGCCCTTCCGTCATAAAGCAACACCTGGAAATCGTCTTTGAGCAGGTTTGCAATGACGGTCCAATGGACCGTGGTCTGGCAGGTGCCGTTCACCAGGACGACAAGAGGTTTCGAGGCGCCGAGATAGCGGTCTTCGAAGAATATGCGGCAGCCGTCGGTCGTTAGAAAGTAGGGCATACACACCGCCGGGAAGGAGGTTATTTGCCGGAACCGAACAGGTCCTTTGCGTGATAGGAACTGCGCACCAGCGGACCGCTTGCTACCTGGGTAAAGCCCATCGCGAGGGCCTTTTCTTTCCAGGAATCGAACTCTTCGGGCGTAACGAACCGATCGACCGGCAGATGGTGGGCCGAAGGCTGGAGATACTGCCCCAGGGTCAGCATTCTGCATCCGGCATCCAAGAGGTCCCGGAGCGTTTCCCGGATTTCCGGTTGGGTTTCGCCAAGGCCCAGCATGAGTCCGGATTTTAGCGGTACTGAAGAATCGAATTCCCCGGCCGTGCGAAACAGGTCCAGCGAACGCCGGTAAACGGCCCCGGGCCGAACCGACAGATAGAGGCGTGGAACCGTTTCGACATTGTGATTCAAAACATCCGGCCTGGCAGCAACCACGGTTCGAATTGCATCGGGATCGTCCTGGAAATCGGGAACCAGCACTTCCACGAGCACCTCCGGAATCCTTTCGCGGATGGCCCTGATCGTCTCCGCGAAGAACCCCGCGCCTCCATCCGGGAGGTCGTCGCGCGTCACGGAGGTGATTACCACGTACCGCAACTTCAGCCTCTCCGCCGCTTCGGCCACCCTTATGGGCTCATCGGGGTCCGGAGGTCCAAGAGGGCCGTGCTCGACTGCGCAGAAACGGCAGTTCCGTGTGCAGCGCGGACCCATGATGAGAAAAGTGGCCGTCCGGCACGAAAAGCATTCCCACTGGTTGGGGCACCGGGCTTCCTGGCAGACGGTATGGAGATCTCCGCTCCGGAGCAGGGATCTCACCTCTTCGTAAGCCGGTCCGCTCGGAAGTTTCAGTTTGAGCCAGTGAGGCTTCCGCATGCGCGGTTGTTTTGGTTGTTCGGGTTCCATTGTCACTTTAATCTGATCCGTTTTATAGGCTTGTGACGTTCTCGCTTATGAAACTTCAGTAACAGTGAACGATGAGCGGCGTAGGGTGGGGGAGCGGAACGCGGTGGTTTTATCGTGCCCACCGTCCCACCTTTCGCACAGATGGTGGGCAACGCTTCGCTTTTGCCCACCCTACGGTTCTTTCCGCTCGCATGGGGTTCCCATGGCGGAGCATGGGAACCGGCGGCTTCTCAACCTATCCGGTTAACTCCCCAACATTGCCACACAGGGCATCCGGCATGAACCGGGAATCATCCGATCCAACTTGGCATGGAAGACTTCAGCGAAATTTCTTTTCATCTCCTCGCGAACTTCCCCCATGGGAACTTCCCGGGAAAGCTCTTTTGCCAGCGAGGTCATCGAGATTCCCTGCAGCCCGCAGGGGTTAATCCAGCCGAAGGGCTCAAGCGACACATTCACATTGAACGCAAACCCGTGAAATGCAATCCCGCGCCGGATCGCTATCCCTATGCTGCCCAGCTTGCTGTTGCCGACCCAGACGCCGCGGTTGAGCTTGTTTCGAGAGGCTTGAACGCCCCAGCGCGCGGCCGTCCGCAACATGATTTCCTCGAGCCCTTCCACGTACTCCGTCACGGTAAGTCCGGCCGAATGCAGGCTCATTATCGGATAGCCGACTAATTGCCCGGGGCCGTGGAAGGTTATGTCTCCGCCTCGTTCGATATGATGAACGGAGATATGGGCGCGTTCGAGAAAAGCCTCCGGGACGGTCAGGTTTTTGAGTCCGCCCCGGCGGCCCATCGTGAAAACGGGAGGGTGTTCCAGAAGCAGGAGAATATCCGACGCAACCGTCCCCGACTTCCTGGCGGAAATCAGCCCAAGTTGCAGGTCCCAGGCCTGTCGATAATCAAGCATTGGGAACTCGGCACAAAGCCAGCTTTTATGCTCCTGCTCTATTTCAGACACTCATCGCACCTCCAAACGGCTCACCGTACGGCTATAGGCACGTCAGGCGAGGATTCCTCGCTGCGCTCGTTTCATCGAGCCGCGTCACCTTCGAATTATGCGGAGCATTGTGGAGCAGATCAGGATCTTCACCGGCTTCCTTCACAACCTGCTTGAACGCATCCACAAAGAGATCGAGTTCTTCCTTGGACTCGTTCTCGGTCGGCTCGATCATGATGGCCCCGTGAACCACCAGCGGGAAGTAAATTGTCGGCGGATGGAAGCCGTAGTCCATGAGCCTTTTGACCATGTCCAGGGTCGTTATCTTGAGCGTCTCCTGCAGCTTGTCGGAAAAAACGCATTCGTGCATGCACGGCCTGTCGTAGGGCAGGTGCAGCGTATCCCTGAGCTTTTCCTTGACGTAGTTGGCATTCAGCACGGCAAGTTTGCTCACCGTCTTCAGCTCGGGCCCGAGGCTCAGGATGTAGCTGTAAGCCCGGATCATAATGCCCACATTCCCGTAGAAAGCATGGAGCTTCCCGACGGACTGGGGAAAATCGAAGGAAAGATAATACTTCCCTTTCTCTTCGAGCACCCTTGGCACCGGAAGAAACGGTTCGAGGTGCTTCCTCACGCAGACCGGGCCGGCCCCGGGGCCGCCACCGCCGTGAGGCGTCGAGAAAGTCTTGTGCAGGTTCAGGTGCAGGACGTCCACCCCGAGGTCCCCGACGCCGACTATGCCCATGACGGCATTCATGTTGGCGCCGTCCGCGTAGACCAGTCCGCCCTTCGCATGCACGATCTCGGCGATCTCCTTGATGTTTTCCTCAAAAAGGCCGAGGGTATTCGGATTGGTGACCATAATCCCGGCGGTCTCTTCGTCCATCACTTCCGCAATCGTCTCGGCCGAGAGTACGCCGCGCTCGTTTGACTTCACGTTCACCGGGCTGAATCCGCAGAGGGCCGCGCTGGCGGGATTGGTTCCATGCGCGGTGTCCGGAACGATGATCTTCGTTCGGCGCGAGTCACGGCTTTTGTGATAGGCGTGAAAAATCAGCATTCCCGCCAACTCGCCGTGAGCGCCCGCGGCCGGTTGAAGCGAAACCGCATCCATACCGGTCGTTTCCGCCAGAAGACGTTCCAGCTCATACATGATCTTCAGCATTCCCTGGGACAATTCGACAGGAAGCATCGGATGCGCTCCCGCGAAACCCGGCAGGGCGGCCTGCTTCTCGTTAATCTTGGGGTTGTACTTCATCGTGCACGAGCCCAGGGGATACATCCCCGTGTCCACCCCGAAGTTCCAAGTCGAAAGCCGGGTGTAGTGGCGCACGATCTCGACTTCACTCAGATCGGGAAAGTCCGGGCCTTCACCCGCAACGGACTCATCCAGCGGAAAGTTATCGACGTCCCGCCTCGGCAGGGACATCCCGACCCTCCCCTTCTTGCCTTTATCCTGCAGTATGGGCTCATTCAGTATAAGCCCCGTTGTACCGGCAAATTCGTTCATGACTTGTCCTCTTTACTTGAGCAGTTCGACCAGAGCGTCCAGATCCTTCCTCCCTTTCGTTTCCGTCACGCACAGGAGGTAGTGGTTCTGCAGTTCGGGATAGTAAGGAGCCAACGGGAGTCCCGCCACGATCTTCCGATCGAGCAGGTGTTTCCAGGTGGATTCGAAGCCGGCCGGAGATTCCACGACGAATTCGTTGAAGGTGGGAGATGCAAAGGGGACTTTGAATCCGGCCCTGATCAACTGCCGCTTGAGATATTCGCTCTTGTCGTAGTTCAACCTGGCCAGTTCGCGAAGTCCCGTGCCTCCGAGAGAAGCCATGTACATTGCTGAGGTCACCGCGCAGAGACCGCTGTTCGTGCAGATGTTGGAAGTGGCCTTTTCGCGGCGGATGTGCTGCTCGCGGGTCGAAAGAGTCAGGACGAAGCCCGGCTTGCCGTTCCTGTCCTCGGTTCGGCCGATCAGCCGTCCGGGCATGCTGCGCATGTATTGCCTGAGGCAGGCAAACATCCCGAGCCCCGGTCCGCCGTAGCTCTGCGGAATCCCGAAGCTCTGCCCCTCTCCGCACGCGATGTCCGCGCCCTGGCTGCCGGGGTTCCTGATGAGCCCGTAAGCGAGGGGTTCGGTAAAAGAGGCGATCAGCAGGGCCTTGCTGCCCGCGATCTGATTCTTTATGCCCGTAAGGTCTTCGATACATCCGAAAAAGTTCGGAGACTGGACTGCTATGGCGCCAAGGCCGTTCGTATCGAGCCCGCTCAGGTCCGTCCTGCCGTTTTTGAGATAGGGCAGCTCGACTATTTCGAACTCGGCGGGTTCCAGGTAGGTGCGGATCACCTGCCGATAGAACGGATGGATGAGGCTCGACACCGCAACCTTTTTCAGCTTGCTCACCCGGGCCGCCATCAGGAGGGCCTCCGCGAGCGCCGAGGCGCCGTCGTACATGGAGGCGTTGGCGACTTCCATGCCGAGGAGGGATGCGACAAGGCTCTGGTATTCGAAGACTGCCTGCAGGGTCCCCTGGCTAATTTCCGGCTGGTAGGGGGTGTAGGCCGTCGAGAATTCCGAGCGGCCGAGAAGGTAGGAAACCGATGCCGGGATATTGTGTTCGTAGCTGCCGGCTCCCAGGAATACTTTATACTCGGGCCCCGCTGCCATCGTTTTGGCCATTGAGCCCATGGTATCGTTCAGTTCCCATTCGGTAAGGGGCTCGGGGAGCTTGAGATCGGTCTTGCGCCTGCACGATTCGGGAATCGGCGCAAAAAGATCGTCCAGCGATTCCACCCCCACCACCCGGAGCATCTCGGCGATGTCTTCACTGGTATGAGGCAGGTATCTCATTCTTTCATCCCCCTGATCATTTCGAGATAAGCGTCGGCTCCCATGAGGGCATCGAGTTCGGAAAGATCCGCAGCTTTCACTTCGGCAATCCAGCCTCCCGCGTACGGATCGGTATTCACCAGCGCGGGCGACCCTTCGAGTTCGGTATTTACGGCGACGATTTCTCCGCTGAGGGGTATATACATGGACGCCACCGCTTTGACGGACTCCAGCGTCCCGCACTCCTGTCCTCTTTCGAAGGTGGCTCCCACTTCGGGCACTTCGACGAATACCACATCTCCGAGTTGGTCCTGGGCGTAATCGGTGATGCCGATGCGGACCTTATCTCCATCGACTTTCGCCCATTCGTGGTCCTTGGTATATTTCAGATCTGCCGGCGTAACCAGTTCGCTGATTTCCTTCATCTCTTACCCCCTTCTCAGAGCATTTGTTGAATGGGACGGCGCGCGGTGCGGTTCGGCCGGATATCTTCGACTATTGTCACTTTGAGTTTGCGCCGCCGGTCTTTAAGTTCCACTGTGTCACCAGGTTTCAGTTGCATTCTCACTTTGACGAAGCCGCAGCTAAGTCCCGCGGGATCGAAATTTTCGGGTTTGTCCGGGTCGGCTATGCTGTAGATACGTCCCTCATGCCTGCCGATTCCCATATCCGATACGCAGGTCAACACCCGGCCGATCTCGCGGCCTTCCACATCCAGCACGACGGCCGGATCTTCGGTGCAGACCTTGCGCAGGTCGTTGCCCACAAAAGCAAGGGTATATTCCGGGGAGTGTCCGTTCAGGAGTGCCCCGCGCCCGAGAAAATCCTTCGTAAATCCTTTCATGTCTTCATCGAAAGGCAGTGCAAAAGGCCATGGGTGATTGATAAAGGGCCAGTTGCCGATATCCTGGTGCGAGAGCGGAAGCACCGCGCCGGACCTCAGAGAATCACGGGCGCCCAACCCGCATGGGATCAGGGCTAAATCTTTTCCCGCTTCCAGGATCGTTTCCCAGAGCCGGACAAAGTGCTCCGGCGCTATGAAAATTTCGAAACCGAATTCGCCCGTATAACCTGTCCGAGAAAGAAGGACCGGCGTTCCATCCTTGAGCCGCGCGCCGCCGGCCCCGGGCGATGCCGGATCGAAATGGCCCTTGAACGAAAAATAGCTCAGTTTTTCGAAAACCTTTTCCGGTGAAGCCAGGATCCTGCCGAGGATCACTGCCGACTTCGGCCCCTGAACATCGAGCTTGCCCACGCGGTCGGAAAGATCTGTTATTTCGACTTCTTTGCTTCCGCGGTGCTCCGACAAATGGCGGGCTATACGTCCACCCATACCGGCGTTTACCACGATCATGTAGCTGCCCTGTTCGAACTGATACACGATTGCGTCGTCGATGGAATAACCATTCTCGTCGAGAAAGGCCCCATACACGCACCTGCCGGAGGTAAGAGGCTCCCTGCCTCTGCCTGCGCAGGCATCCAAGTCCTTTGTAAAACAATACTGGAGCAGGTCATGGGCATCGGATCCCCTGACGGTTACGACGGCCATATGGCTCGTATCGAAAAGCCCCGCCGCGGTCAGCACCGCACGATGCTCGACTTTCACTCCGGCAGGGTACCAGAGCGGCATTTCGTACCCCCCGAAATTAGCCATGTTGGCACCGTGTGTCACATGCCAATCATGAAGCAGGGTCTTTGAAATCCGATCTTTTGTTGTTTTCTCCATATAAGAATTCCTCCCGGACAAATGAATCCAGGCACATATATGTTCAGAATATGTATGGGACTTTCTGGTTATAGCTTTTGTAAATTACGAAAGTCTCAACGGAGACGACGTCTTTGAGGCGTGACACCTCCTGGGTATAGAACTCGAGCAGATCGAAGTCGTCTTTCAGAAGCACCAGCAGGATCAGATCGAACCGCCCCGTCACTACACTTACCGAAACCACACCCTTCAGTTTGCTGAACTCCTCGCCTTTCTTGACCAGGTCCATATTCTGGAGCCTCACGCCGACCATGACCAGCTTGTGGCCCGGAATCGATTCATGGTCCACCAGGCCGGAAATCTGCAGGATCTCCTCATCGATGAGCTTGTTGACCCTGGAGCGCACCGTGTTCTCGGTGAGGCCAAGTTCTTCCGCAATTTTCTTGAAGGATTTTCTCCCGTCGCGAAGCTGCGTGATTATTGCGAGATTGACGCCGTCGATTTTCATGAGATACTCCGGGTTGGACAGCAGGGAATGTGTGCGCCAATCGAAAACCAAATTTCCGATTGCAGAAAGGATTCTAAAATAAATTCTTGAAAAACTCAAATTTTCGTTACTATTTTTACGGATAATGAAATAATCTTTTTACCGAATCTTGTTTCGAAATTCGGAAGACCGAAGTACCCGTCCCGAGGCAGTGAACATTCAAGCAGGCAACAGCTGGAGAATCGACAAATGGCAACGAAGGTCGCAATCATCGGCGCAGGGCCGGGAGGATATATCGCGGCGGTCCGTGCGGCGCAACTGGGCGCCGAAGTGAGTCTTGTGGAACGGGACAACGTCGGGGGTACCTGCCTCAACCGGGGGTGCATCCCGTCGAAGGTGATGCTGACAACCGCCGAAATGCTCGAAAAATTCCGCCGGGCACAGGAGTTCGGCCTCAGGCTCGACGGAGGAGTGAGCCCGGATATGGGACTGCTTGCGGCGCGCAAGGCCAGGGTGATCCAGGACCAGTCCAAGGGGATTCTCGATCTGCTGGGCCGCAACAAGGTCGAATACCTGCGCGGGAAAGCAATCGTTTCCGGACATGGATCGCTGACCGTGCAGTCGCCCGACGGCCAGATCCGGGAAGTCGCCTGGGATAAGCTGATCGTGGCAACCGGTACGCAGCCGTTCGAGTTCCCGGCTATTCCGTTCGAAGCCGGCAGGATCCTCTCGAGTGACGACGTCCTGTCGCTTCAGGAAATACCGAAATCGGTGATGATACTCGGAGGAGGAGTCATCGGGTGCGAGTTCGCCTTCATGCTCGGAATGCTCGGCTCGGAAGTGACGCTCGTCGAGGCGATGGACCGGCTGCTTCCTCTGCCGTCGGTGGACGAGGACTGCTCGAAAGTCCTCCAACGGGAAATGAAGAAGCGCAAGATCAAATTCATCGTGAGCCGCACGGTTACGAGTGTTGAAAAAGATGCGGAAAAGCTCCGCGTGACCCTTGGCTCATCGCCCTTTTCGTCAGGTACCCGGGACGAAAAACCGGTGACGGTGGAAATCGAGAAACTGGTTGTATGTATCGGACGCAGTCCGAACACGGCGGGTCTGGGCCTGGAAAAGCTTGGGACGGTTGCGGACGCCAAAGGATGGATAACAGTCAACGAACGCATGGAAACAAATGTTCCGGGTGTTTATGCCGTGGGCGACATTCTCGGTCCGTCAAGGATAATGCTGGCGCACGTTGCGTCAACGGAGGGGCTGGTTGCCGCGGAAAACGCTATGGGCGGCAATCGCGTGATGGAATATGACGTCGTGCCCGGAGCGATCTTCACGGTCCCGGAGATTGCCAACGTGGGGCTTACAGAGACGGGAGCACGTCGGAAAGGCCTTCCGGTCGGAGCCGCAAGCGTCCTTTTCAGGACCATCGGGAAAGCCCAGATAACAGGGGACATCGCGGGGGAAGCCAAGATCGTATTCAATTCCGAATCAGGCAAGATTCTGGGCGTCCACATCATCGGGCCGCACGCGACGGACCTCATAGCCGAAGGCACTCTCGCCGTAAAAATGGGCGCAACGGTTCGGGACCTGGCCGAAACGATCCATGCCCACCCGACCCTCCCTGAGGTTATGTCTGAGGCTTCTTTTAGATCGCTCGAGTTTATTTCCAACGGATAGTCGCCTGGCAGGAAATCGGCAATTGAATAAGTAGCCTCGAAGAGATGGGGTTCCCAGGCATCGGGGGGCTGTTGCCCAAATGGCCACAAACTCTTTTGCCTGGCGTTTTGCGACCAAGTTCCCCAACCCGTCATCCCAGTGCTTTTGAGCCGGGAGCCAGAGTTTCTAATGCATTGAATTCACGGCTAATCCGCCCTAAAGCCTGCATTCCGGTGTGAACTTGTCCTGATCGAAGAGAAGGGCCGGAATGACGCAAATCGTGGTCCACGAGCCATTCGAGGTATCGCGGCCGCCCCACCCCCTTGATGCCTTCAGCCAGGTCGCTTTCCAACTCGTTCCATGCGCAGTAGCCCCGTTCTTCACTTCCTGAGTCCCCCGACCCGACATTCCAAAGAACGTGCTCGTCTTCCTTTATTTCGAGTTCTACACCTCTGTCCGTCTTCAGGACACACCACAACTGTTACCATCTGATTTCCTCCGCCTTTTTTTGGTTCAGCCCGGTAAATCCGACACCCGCCATAATGGCCTTTCCTATAATCTGTAGGTGCTCGCGCCTTGCGAGTACCCGATGACCGCAATTTTTTCTCTCGTTAACTCTCGATATTTCCATTGGGCAACCATCATGCCAAGCCTGATGCACAGCGATTTCCGCGATATATCCTGGTTCATTCTGCGCGAGTTGCGGAGACCGTGCCGGAACTTTGTCCTGAATTCCGGGACTACGGGACATGGGCAACAGGCTGCAATGGGCATCAATTGCATGCCGGGAGCGGGTTTCCCTCAAGCAACGACCCAAATCTGCCGAATAGAGGTACAGTCATTTCGAGCTTTGCAAGACGGGGATACTCGAACGCCCGAATTGGCGCTTCAAGAAAGCAAACCGGAGGAGTAATCTGAGACCTCCCGGGGAGAAATTTACAGCCATCCTTACTGGAGGGGACGCAGCACTGTCAACTTCACAGGACAAGAGAGGAATCGGCATCACCATGGACTGCCTCGAACTCAAGCTGCCGGTTGATTCAGGCTATTTTTACATCGCGATGAATTTCATAAGGGGATGCGCCGAGTCTTTTGGTTTCAAAGACCGTCCTGCCCTGAACGATATCGAACTGGCTGCCGAAGAGGCGGTCACGAACGTTTTTGCCCATGCCCTTCCCACCGACGAAGAACCGAACTTCACGATAATCTGCAGAAAAATAGCCGCAGGGATCGAGATCCTCGTTCGCGACAGGGGGATTCCCTTCGACCCGAACCGGGTGGCGCACTTCGACCCCGCGATTCTCGCGACGGGAGAAGATGTTCGGGGACTCGGGCTGTTTCTGATCAGGAACGCCGTGGACAGGCTGACTTACAGGAACCTCGGCAGAGAAGGCAAAGAAGTTCAGCTGATAAAGTTTCGCGACCGCCAACTGCCCACGGGTATGCCGGAGCGCCCGGAAGAGAACCGCTCAAACGGCACAGCCCTGCCGAGGGGACGAAAGCGATGCGAACTCGATGTCCGCATGTTCAAACCAGAAGATGCGATCGAAGTGGCGCGGTGCGCTTACCTGATGCACGGATATACCTTCTACGATGAAGACGTGTACTACCCCGAGGTCCTGGAGGAACTGCACAACACGGGCAAGATGACGGCCGCCCTGGCGGTCACCCCGGAAGGTGAAGTGGCCCTCTTCAACGCCTTGCTCCGGCACGAACCGGATTCTCCGACAGCGGAAATGACTTATGTCCTGGTAAATCCTGGAATTCGAGCACCCGGTGCCATGGAAAAAGTCGGCCGATATCTGCTGGAAAACGAGAGCCGATGGCTTAAAGGCATAACCTCGGCAGTGACGACCAGTCACACGCTGACACAGAACGTGATGGCAAGAAATGGCTTCATCCCGATTGCGATATATCTCTGCGCCGACGCAGCCGAATGGAAATTCCATTTCCTGAATAGAGAAGACCAGGCCAGGGATATGATTTCCGATGTCGCTTTTTTCATGTTTCTCGCACCTCCCCCACCTCCGGATGTCTACGCGCCCGCCCGCCATCGCGAGATGATCGGGAAAATCTACGAGCGGCTCGGAGTTCAGCCAAACTGGATGGAACCTCCCGCCGAAGTTGCGCGGTATTCCGGGGGGGCTCGGGCCAAACTGGAAACGGAGATCCTCGAAGGCGAGAAGAATGCCCGGATAACCGTCATGGAATACGGACAGGACCTCACAAATCACGTCGAAAGCTTTGTCCGGGAATGCCGCCGGAGAGACATTCGGTTCATCGAACTCAAGCTCCCTATGGGCCGACCGGAAATATGCTTCTATGTCGGGCAGCTGGAGAAATTGGGATTTTTCTTTTGCGGAATCATGCCAATGGGAAAATTCGGGGATTACCTGCTCCTGCAGATGCCTTCGGAATGGGATATCAACTACGATGCAATAAAGATCTCCTCCGAGGACGGCCGCCTCTTGTTCGATTACGTCCGCAACTGTGAGAAGGAACGACATGCGAGCGCGTGACCTGCTTTATTTTACTGCTTTTACACTCCTGGAACTTGTGGCGGCCATCGAAGTAACGGCAATGCTGGTCGCATCGCCCAGAATCGCCTCGATACTGGGAATCGACAGCGACCATGCGGGCTGGATCCTGAATTCCTATCTCTACCCCGTCTTCGTGGTCCTGCTGCTCCTCCTCATTCGCGACGGAAACTGGGTAAAACGAATCTTCTCAGCACGGGCGATCTTCATCACCGGACTTGGACTTTTCGTCGCGGGAAATCTGCTCAGCGGCTGCTGCTCGGTTCCGTCCCTTTTCTTCGCGGGCAGAATCGTTCAGGCGGTCGGCGGCGCCCTGGCGTACCTGGGGCAGCTCTGGACAGCCATGGTCTATTTCCGGCAGCGGCTGGTAACCGTGATGTTCTGGGGGGAATGCGGCCTCGCGATCGGCATCATCTCAGGCCCGATGATCGGGGGTTACCTGGTCGCCTGGGGGGAAAGCGGGTGGAGGACCATTTTCTTTTTCAACGCGGCCCTTGCGCTTGTGACCGTTGCCGCCGGCCTGGCAGGGCTTTTCTCCCGGCAGTCCGACGTCGCGTCCGCGTCTGTTGCGGATAATCCCGCAAACGGGGGCTGGAGGGAAGTCTATCGACTTCTGGCAATCCAATGGGCCGTTATGGTTGCCGCAGTGGGCGGAGAATACCTGCTTTCCAACTACTACCAGTTCCAGGAAGGACTTTCGGCGCGTTTTGTCGGATGGATTACCTCGGCCGCATCGGTCGGGGCCGTAACGGGCAGCGCACTGGTGGCTTCGCGTCCCGAGAGAACCGACGGATGGCTTCGGCTTGGCCTTACCGCGCTCATAGCGGCAATACCCGTTCTTGGTCTCTGCCTGGTTTGGCTGCCACCCTTGTGGAATGTTCCGATCCTGTTCGTTCTCGGAGTCGGCATGGGCATGGCCAGCGTGAGCCTTTACGCCCGTATCGCGGATGCAGCCCCCGCGGACGGTTTCTTCCGGGTCTCTATCCTCTACCTGTTGGCCCAGCAACTCGGGAACGCGGTGGGAGTGCAAATCGAGGAAGCAGTGGCACCCTTGCATTCTCATCCTCTGGCACCGGCAATTCTGCTGGCCACGCCTCTGTTCCTGGCGGCGGTTCTTACGTTGCGGCGCAAACCCGCAGCAGACGCCGTGTCCGGAACGATCCCCAACGCGTGAGGTCCGAGGCTTTGCGGTCGGGTGCTAAAGTCTACTAATTTGGTAATTTCTCCCAGTCCGGAATTTTTCTTTTGTTGGCGGGTCCAATTTGATGGCAATATATGTGCAGCGGCATCTGCTTTGACGGAGCCGTGCAGTCCAATTCAATCCGGAAAAGTGTTCAACCCCGATCAGCAGTGAGAGGAGACCCGCAATGAAAACTCTGGAATACAAGGGCAAGGTTTATGAGATCGACGAAGACGATTTTCTGACAAATCCCGAGAAATGGGATGAAGACTTCGCCGAAGGCATGGCCTCCCGAACCGGTATTAGCGGGGGTCTCACGGATTCGCACTGGAAGATTTTGCGCTACATCAGGAAAGGTTACGCGGAAGAGGGCAAACTGCCGATGGTTTACAAGACCTGCCAGGCCCACAAGCTACGTTCCGCCGACCTTGCGAAACTGTTTCCGGAGGGCTACAGACGAGGAGCATGCAAACTCGCAGGATTGTCATACCTGGCCGAGGACGTCGTATACTCCTGTGCTGCGAGACCCAAGGTCAAAGCCGCCCCGGGTAAGGTCTACCGGGTTAATGTAGCGGGTTTCCTCGTCGATCCCTCCGAATGGGATGAGGATTATGCAGCACACAAGATGGTCGAAATGAAAATGACCGGCCCCAACGAAAAGCAATGCCTGATCATTCATTACCTGCGCGACAAGTATGCCGCAACCGGAAAGGTCCCGACTGTCTATGAGACCTGTGCCGACAATGGAATGGAAATCGGCGAACTGGGCGAACTGTTCCCGGACGGGTATCATCGCGGGGCCGTCAAGATTGCCGGACTGCAGTAACAGACAATTTGATTCGGCGAAGTTCCCAGGTGGGCACGAACTTCCTGTTCGTGCCCACTTTATTTTTAAACCGATACGGTTCTCCCCGCTCCTCTTTTGAATCCAGCGTAGCCGCCACATTCCCGGATGCACTTTGGACGAGAATGAAGCTTCCATTCCCGTCACGTTGAGGCACGGTTTCCTGACCGTGCCGGCCGGGAACTGCGGAATGTGACCCAGCTCACCATTCACCTTTATTGAAGTTTCACAGGATCAATCGATGCATATTGCCTTTTTGCTTTGTTAACCTAGAATTCATGGCAATTGTTTGACCAAGCAGGTGAAAATTAGGATAAGGCAAACTGCCCCTGAGGTACATATGAGAAAAAAGAATTTAGAGTTAACCGAATGCATCGTAACCCTGCGGAGGACTGTCCGGTGAATGAATCCTCAGCAGCGCGGAATCCTACCGAATCGAAGGTGCTTTCGGTTGTCAATTTGCGCAAAGAGTACGGCAACACGACGGCAGTCGACGGCGTCTCTTTCGATGTGGGCGTAAACGAAATAGTCGGACTGCTTGGCCCGAACGGCGCCGGGAAGACTACGACCATCAGCATGATCCTGGGTGTTTTGCAGCCGAGTGCCGGAACCATCCTCATCGAGGGCCTGGACATTTCGAAGGAGCGTTCACGGGCAGCGGAGCAGACAAACTTCGCGGCCGTTTACGCTCCGTTGCCGGGCAACCTGACCGTATACCAGAATCTCAAGATATTCGGGCTTCTGTACGAAGTTGAAAACCTGGCCGAACGAATAAACGTGCTGCTCGAGCAGTTCGATCTCACCGCCCTGAAAAACGTCAAATGCGGCGTGCTCTCATCTGGAGAACAAACGCGTGTGAGCCTGGCAAAAGCGATGCTTAACCGCCCTCGCCTGCTGCTGCTCGATGAGCCCACCGCATCGCTCGATCCCTCCACGGCACAGAACATCCGGGGGAGGATCCGAAGGTTCGCCTCAAGGGGAACGGGCGGCGTCCTTTGGACTTCCCACAACATGTACGAGGTGGAGGAAGTCTGCGGACGCGTACTCTTCCTCTCGCGCGGCAGGATTCTACTCGAAGGGGATCCCAAAACCCTGCCCGCCGAACACGGCAAGAAGACACTCGAAGAACTCTTCATTTCGGTGGCGCGCGAACCGCTTGCCTTCGAGGGAGCGTGACCGATGCGCTTCAATCGTACAAAGGCAGTAGTGCTTCGCTATTTCTATCTCCTGCGCGGAAGTCCCGCGCGTGTGCTGCCGCTCTTCATCTGGGTCGCGATCGACATGCTGTTGTGGGGCTTTCTTACGAAATATCTGAATATTATCTCTTCGAGCGGCTTCAATTTCGTGCCGGCCCTCCTGGGTGCGGTTCTTCTCTGGAACTTTTTCATTCGAATCATGCAGGGGGTGACCCTGGCATTTTTTGAAGACGTCTGGTCGCGCAATTTTCTCAATATATTTGCCACACCCATGACCATTTCTGAATATGTGAGCGGCCTCGTGCTCTCGAGCATTGCGACGAGCGCAGTGGTACTGACCGCGATGGTTATCCTTGCAGCCGTTGCGTTCGACCTCTCCTTAAAGATTTACGGGCTCATGCTGATCCCGTTTCTACTCGTGCTCTTTCTGTTCGGTATCGCCCTGGGCATTTTGGGGAGCGCTATTGTGCTGAGGTTCGGACCGGCTTCGGAATGGTTCATCTGGCCCATTCCCGCTCTTATTTCACCGTTCGCCGGAGTCCTGTATCCCATTTCCGTACTCCCGAAATGGATGCAGTTCATCTCGTACCTGCTGCCGCCCTCCTACGTTTTTGAAAACCTGAGAGCGATAATATCGGGGGAACAGCCGTCCGGAAGCGCTCTGCTGCTCGGAGGCTTTCTTTGCGTCCTTTACGTTCTGCTCGCATCCTGGTTCTTTGCCCGTATTTATAAATATGCCGTACGAACCGGCCTGATCGCCCGCTATAGTGCGGAAAGCGTGAGCTGAAAACGCTTGTCACATCTCACACATTCACGGAGGAAGAGTATGAGTACATTGAGCGAATTTCTGGAGGTCCTTGGGATTTCCGAGGAACCGTTCGGCATGTTCTATACCGACACGGAACCGAAGGATGGATTCGTGCCCAAAGAAGGGGCGAAGTTCTCGCGCGAGATGGAAGAGCGGGGAGAACTCGGCCCGGCAATGTTTCAGAACTGGTCCTGCGTGATGGGGCATATCTGGCTTGCCCGCAGGAAGAAGACCGCCGCTTACTTCGAGGGCAAACGTTATGGATGCGTGGGCGGATCGTTCTACCTCGGGTTCCACAAACCTCAACTCGATTTCATAGCCCATTATGTTTCGACCGGTATTCCCGGCAGGATGGAAGGCGAGCGTTACCTGCCCTCCCCGGAGGTGACCCGCCGCTTTTTTGCCGAGATCGATCCACGGCCGGCGCCCGCCCGGTTTTGCGTATTCAAACCGGTCAGCCAATTCGGCGAAGGAGAGATTCCCGAAACGGTCACGTTCTTCGCTCGCGGCGAGGCAATGGGCGGGCTGTGCACCCTCGCGGCATTTGTCACCGAGGATTTCGAAGTCGTGGTCTCGCCTTTCGGCGCCGGATGCAGTTATGTGGCGACCTGGCCCCTGCACTATCTGGCGCAGGGAAAAACGAGAGCCGTCCTGGGCGGTTGGGACCCCTCCGACAGGAAGTTCATGAAGACCGACGAAATGACCTTTTCTGTTCCCTACACCCTGTTTACGAAGTTTCTCGACAGATGGAAGGATTCGTTCCTCACGACCGAGACCTGGACCGGAGTGAAAAAGAAGATCGCCAAGAGCCGGGAAACGTGGGGGGATTAGCGCTATGCCGAAACCTATTGCCATTACGGTCGCGCGGGAACTGGGAAGCGGAGGATCGTAC
>JAEZHY010000250.1 GCA_023416335.1 Pseudomonadota bacterium
GCATCCCACAGCAGCGGGCCGGGAGGGCAGAATGTCAACAAGGTGTCCAGCCGCGTGACTCTGTGGTTTGATGTGGCCAACTCGCCAAGTCTTTCGCCGGAGCAGAAGGAGTTGGTGATGCGTCGGCTTGCGACCCGCATCGGCAAGGACGGTTTATTGCGTGTAATATCTCAGCAAACGAGGAGCCAGGCGGAAAACCGGGAACTGGCAGTACAACGGTTTGTTGAATTGTTGGGCGATGCATTAAGGCAGCTTCCGATCAGAAAGAAGACGCGTGTGAGCAAGGCAGCGAAACTGCGAAGGCTGGATGAGAAGAAGCAGCGTGGCTTGATAAAAAGCAGGAGGTCGGAAAAAGTGCCCATCGAGGATTAATGAGCGTTTGTTGTTTACAGTAACTTCCTCCGGAAATATCTCATATTCTCATCAAATTTCCCGATATTTACATTCGGAGTATCCAAGGCAGCGTTCCGTTGCTCCGAAAACATTTGCAATTCAAGGATGTCTGGCATCCGCAATACGACCGGACGGTAACGCCTTTCTTGCAGAGCTGATTCCAGGGAGATAAGCGCATTATGAGAAAAACCGGTATTTGCTTGTTGGCCTCGTTGATTGTCACACTTGTCATCGGCATCTCCACGATACACGCCAAGGACATCTCGCCGATGGGCGAAAAGATAGCTTCCGATTCGCAGGGGCATGCAATCTACCAGATAAGCGGCAATGGAATCAAAATCGGGTACAAATTGATCGGATCGGGTGAACCACTGATACTGCTTACCGGTCTTGGAAACATAATGGAGAATTGGTCCCCGGAACTTATCGAAGCGGCGTCAAAAAAATACCAATTGATTATCATGGATAACAGGGGCATGGGCTACACGACCGACAACGGTGTGAAGTTCACCTATCGACTTTTTGCCAAAGATGTGATCACTCTGCTGGATGCTCTTGGAGTCCAAAAGACAAACGTTTTGGGATTTTCACAATCAAGCGTCACCACACAGAATTTGCTGATATACTATCCTGAAAGAGTCAATAAAGCGATTATTCACGCTACCTCTACCAATGGAAGCGCCGTTGCGGCTGTTATAAAAGGCAAACCACTGCCTAATAATCCTACCATAAGAAAACAAGTCAAAGCAGCAATGGAGTGGAAAACTCCCCTGGATAAGATGCCGCTTATCAAAAATCAGGTGATGCTCCTGGTAGGAACCGCGGACACAGTCGTGGGCACCGAGAGCTCGAAAACTCTGGCAAAACTGATTCCGGGCGCATGGCTGGTTCAATTCAAGAATGGGACTCACCATGTACAACACGAAGCGCCCTCCGAATTTGCCCGAATCGTACTGACATTTCTGGAGATTAACGAAACAGTTCCAACACCATCTACAAAATAATCCCATGTATTGAACCCTGTTAAATAGTCCATAACGTTAATAAGGTGTCGAGCCGCGTAACGCTGTGGTTTGATGTGGCCAACTCGCCGACCCTGCCGCCGGATCAAAAGGAGCTGGTGATGCGTCAGCTTGCGACCCGCATCGGCAAGGATGGTCTATTGCGTGTAATATCTCAGCAAACCAGCAGCCAGTCAGCGAATAAGGAATTGGTCGTGGAGCGCTATCTTGAGTTGATGCGGGATGCACTGAGGCAGGCGGCCATAAGAAAAAAGACGAGAGTCAGTCGGGCGGCAAAGGAAAGGCGGATGGAGGAGAAAAAGCTGCGGAGCAGCATTAAGCGTGAGAGGTCGGGGAGACTATCCTTTGATGAATGATCTCCACAGAGAAAGCTATAGTTTGATCAATTCGCTAAGAGGAAGCAGTTTTTCCCCAAAAATATGGGGGGGGTTCTCCGTACGTGTAAAGTCCTCGATTACATCATCGATTGTTGAAACTCCACCGAAGCTGCCCATAATGTACTTGGTGTCATCAAGCTCCACATGACCTGAAATAACAAAAGGATTGCCATTTCGAACAAGCATTCGATGGTCCAGGCGAATGACGTGCGGCGCCGGCACAGAGCCTCCATCATCAATTGTTGAAGGGATTTGGCGCCCGTAATACCTGCCGGCCTTGAACGATTCAATAGTTGCTTCTATTCTGGAATCCATGACAAGTGTCGCGTACTCGCACCGGCCCCTATACTCAATAATCTTGCATACGACTCCTTTATGCAACTGGCCTGCACTTTCAAGAGAAATGCAGTCCCCGACACTGAAAAGCTTTGTCCTTACGCTAAGGTAATGTTTTCGTTCTCGGGGTACTCTTCTGGGCTTTACGATCTGCTTAAGCAGTCGTGCCAAAGTCAGCTTTCTTTTACGAAAAAGGGCTTCATCGGCAAACGATGCCCAGAGCGCGAGGCTACGCCCACTTTCTAACAGCTGGGCGAGTCTTTCTCCAAGCTCCTTGTCGGGATGTCCTATTTCCCAAAAGGCCTTAACCGCTGCAGCCAGGAATATCTCTACCTCCAAAGCGTCCGCAAATTCAGGTTCATATTTTTCAATTTCGTACTTGATATCATGAATTTCGAGACCAGCATCATAGAGATCAAGTATCCGATTATAGATATCATGAGCTAAATCACTGTCCAAAATGCCATGACCATCAATGGACATATAAAATTCCTCGTTCCGGGACTGTGGCACCCCCCATCAGCATGGATAGGACAGACAAAACCTCCTGAGAGGAGTGATTTGACGACTCGCCTACAACCAACAGGGAGATCATTTATTTGCGGCCTTTTGAAGCAGTTCTAAGGTTCGGCGCAAATGTTCCTCCGGAGGGCATTCATTCCAAGGCGTGAAGCTGCTGAAAGTATCGCCACCTGCTTTAACTGATGGCCTTTCTCCCCAGAGGAAAGGACCGGAAACACCAGCCAGCCATCCCTTCTTTGCAGCCCAATGTGGTTCAAAAGTTCTGAACCTGAAAACAAAGTAATCTGAAAGGCCTTGAGGGACAGTCATCGGGATGGTCGCCATTAGCTCGATTTCATCCGGCGCTCGTGCAAGTTCAGTCGGGAAAATAAGCCAGTTGACCATATCACCTTCCGCAAAAGCTTCCTGGGTTGCGAAGCTTTCGGGAAATAATTCCAGCCTTCCCAGTTCAGCTAGATGCCTATAAAACCAATTCCTGCTCTCTGCCGATTCAGCAACAGAGACTATTTGATACCGCTCCGGATCAACACCATTCCGAATAAGCCCCAGAACTGCAAACATTTTCAGACGAGGATCATGCGATTGGAGTACTTCGATGAACTCTGCCATGAGCGCAGGGTTGTCAAGCCTTCCAAGCACATCCAGCACGAGAGCATCCAATGACCTATATTCCTGGTATTCATCTTCCCAAATCCAATTTGTTCCGGTAGACTGTTGCCTCTGAAAAAGTATCTGCTTTATATCATTGTGAATCTGGATCATTTTATTGGCGATTTCGAGCGTCAGGGCTCTTGTTGGCTTCCATCCTTTTGAAAGATGAGCCAATATTACCTTGGAAATCGGCCATCGGAGTCGAATACGTTGAACATGATTCAAAATGCGGGGGAAAAGGATTTCAGCGTGTCTTGGCTCTTCCGCAAGATTCTCTAAGTTGATCGGCACATCTTCCGCTAGTTGGGCCAATAGGTCAACCAATGCTTCTGTGGCCTCCGGCAGTTCAACATTTCCCAGCAGATGCAAAGAGGCGGCTTGAGCACTGGCTGGGTACTTAGCGAAAATGCGGCGAATCTCCGGGATAATCTCTGAATGGAAGCTCTGGGCAACTGCGTGAATGAGCTGAGCATTGGCATCCTGCCATTCAAATTCAGAGGGTATGAACTTTAACGCAGCAGCTCTA
This sequence comes from Pseudomonadota bacterium, assembly GCA_023416335.1. The sequence goes on from JAEZHY010000250.1 coordinate 3,828, forward strand.
ATCGCATAAGCCGCCTCAGCTTCGGACAGTCCTCTTTCTGCGATTTCACTGAGTTTAGTAAATGCCTTTCCCCGGACTTTATCATCTTGGGAAAGCAACCCAGGGACTACTGTTTTCAAGCGATTTCGCCAAAACATGCCTTCTCCTTGGCAGGGCATTGAATTTAGGAAACGAACTGCGTAGCTTTTATATCGGTTTTTCGTCCAAGCATCATTACGGGTTGCAAAAACCAAATCGGCAAAGACGACCTCTATTCACCGGAGCCCCTCGGCGGCACCACCTGTTAAATAGTGATCAACGTTAAGCTGAGCACGAAGGTGACCCTTTGGTTCGACGTGCTGAACTCGCCAATTCTTTCCCCGGAACAGAAGAAAATGGTGATGTGGCGGCTGAAAAACTCTGATTGGTAAAGACGGCGTTCTACGTGTCATATCCCAGCAGCGCAGCCAGGCGGCGAAGGAACGGCGGCTGGCGCAAAAAAGGCAGAGGAGTATTCTGAAGGTGGAAAGATCAAGGACAGTCTCTACCGATGGTTGAGAGCCGGACCGGGACCCTTGTTTTGTGCTCGGAATTGTATTGATCCAGGTATTATCAAGAGTTATACTAATGGTAATCTTGGAGGTATGAGCAATGGCGCAAATCAAGACAGCAGTCTCACTGGACAAGACACTTTACGAACAGGTGGACATCCTTGCCAATGAATTGAAGGTATCGCGAAGCCGGCTATTTACCATGGCTTTGCAGGATTTTCTTCGTCGCCACGATAATGAAAAGTTGCTTCAGGAAATCAATAACGCGTACGAGGATGAAGCCGATCCGGCCCGGCAAACGTTGCGCCGTGGCATGCGACGCATCCACCGCAAAATATTGGAAGGTCAATGGTGATAAATCAGGGCGACGTCTACTGGATTGACATGGGTGACCCGGCTGGTTCCGGTCCCGCCTTACTGCATCCCCATGTTGTCGTCCAGAACAATGTTTTCAACCGAAGCCGAATTGGAACCGTGGTCGTTTGCGCTTTGACTTCCAATTTGAAACGGGCATCTTCGCCCGGCAATGTCTTGTTAGAGTCGGGTGAGGCCAACCTGCCGAAGCAAAGTGTTGTCAATGTTTCTCAGATATTCACTGTCGATAAAATGGATTTGGGAGAATATATCGGGTCGCTTTCGAGGAAGCGGATTTATGAAATCCTTGACGGCATCAGGCTGGTGATAGAACCACGTGATCTCGACGTCGTTAACTGACGCATGTCCGCCTGACGAGACTCCAACGCCGGTGAAATCCCGCTCGCCATACTCGGGAGCCCCCTGTTAAACAGTTTATAACGTTAATAAGCTGAGCACGGCAGACAATGCGCGAGACTGTCGCCGGCTCCCGCGTATGCGCACTAAAGAATTCAGTCGGCCAAATCGATCAACAATTGCACCGTGGAACGCGTCTCCGGACTAAAACAAGCAAACTCCTCCTCGGTCAACAAGTCCCGAAACCGCATACCCGCCAACTGAAACAAAGCGACCGAGCGTCGGGGATTATTGAACATGTCTGCCAATTGACCATCCTGTTCTTTAATCAGCTTGTATACAGCCAGATAGCGCTGATGGCTGCTCTGGTCGGTTATTGCAGCAAGTCGGCCGACCTCGGAAAGAATGCGCTCGCAAAACCGCTCAAGAGCCTTGGCACGAATTTCGCGGAAGATCTTCCAGTCTGTTTCTTTAATCTCACGTCCCATATATTTTACCCGTCCTCCACCACTTTTGCTGCTACGCTGCAGGTCCCTCGGAAGAATACCGCTGTATAAGGATTTTCGCCGGTATGCCCACCCCATGATGAATTTCAACCTCAGGCAGCATCCACATCAACGTATTCACTGAACGACGAAGGCCAGGGAACAGGCTCACCCGCAGCTTTTAGTCCCTCTATATGGAATCCAATAGCTTCCCTTATTAGTTCGAGAACTTCTTCCCGGTTCTGTCCGACAGCCATACAACCGGGAGGTCGGGGACATGAGCGCCATAGCTTGATTCGCCCTTTTCAATGACGACCATGTATTCCATTGCCTTTTCCTCCGTCTATTTCAGACCGGCCTGTTTCAAGATGCTCGCCAAAGTTCCCGGTGGAATATCGATATTATCGTTGCCGGCTACCGTTAACGTGCCAGGTTTTGAAGGATGTCGAAACGGTGGCTTCCGCGCATGTGCACTTGCCGCCATCCATCAGAATTAAGCATTTTAATAAGATCTCGCACCTTCATACCCGAATCAATCAAGCACTCCTTGCGGTGTGCGCTTCGAGGATCGCATCATCCCGGAACTTTTACATAATACCTGAGATCGTCGCCAAATCATAGAAGATCATCGTTTGGTCCCGTTTGGAAAGAAGACGCCGGGCGACATGGCAGCCAGACTCGGACGGCTGGAAGGGAAAAAACAGCGGAACATGATTAAGATGGAGAGGCCGAAGGGAATCCATGTTGAGGATGAGGCCTGAATCCTTTCTCTGGGGCGGTTATGGTGTCGTCGGTTATGCGTGCGGCATTGCGACGATTATTATATAATACGGGTAAAAGGGATCCATTTAAGTTTGGCAACTGACTCGGGGCAATACGTTGATATTCTCAGTTGAATACGAGCAAGAGACCGATGGACGCCGGCTGGCTGAAGTACTGGAACTGCCAGGTGCCCTGGCGTATGGAAACACGGTCCAAGAGGCGGTCAGCAAAGTGCAAGCACTGGCTCGCCGCATAGTTGCCGACAGATCGAGCATGGAGAGGCTCCGCCCGAAATGCTCGACATCAAGTTTGCTGCAGCATGAGTGAATGGCCGGCAACGAAGGCAAAACCTCCTCGCTGCTCTGCACCGCATTGGATGGCAAATCAAACGCTCATCCGGTTCACATATTACCCTGCACCGTCCAGGATGGACTGATTTCGTTTTCTCATTCCATGCCGATGAAGAACTCGGACCGCGCATGTTATCGCGTATTGTGCGAAAAACGGGGCTCAAGCCAAAGGATCTCTAGTTTTCCAGCATTTCCGATTAATTAAACCTTTTGACATGATTGAGCAAAAATGAGGTCAGCTTTAACATTTCGGTGAAACATTTTATATGCTCCACCCTCCCCCAGCTCTCTCTTTCCAGTTCATAACTCCAGAAAGAACTTATTGCGCGACGGCCGGCGAACAGAATTGGAAAAGACACGTCCTCCGCGCAGAAAGGAGTACCCGTCAGGAAGTTTCGAAGCCGAAGGAAAATCTGCCGGCAATAACCAGGATGGCCCCGGATTGACTTATCTACCCGAGGCCGACGAAAGGTTTCTTTTCTCCCTAAGAGGTCATATTGCCGTGAAGGAAGAAGATGTAGATCAACGAGGCGATGCCGAGCGAGATGGCCAAAAGAAATATCCAGTAGCCAAGCATTGATTCCAGAATCAGCCGCATACTCAATTCTCCCTTTTTTAATCATGCTCTGTTTGTTAATCGCCGACAGTCAGAAAACACGCCAAGTGACCGAAGGCACCAAAACACTCATTTCTTCCGACGAATTCCACCACGGTTTTGCTTAGCACCTCGAAAAAGACAGGCAGGATGAAAACATTAAGCAATACTAATAAAAAAACTCCACTACCCAAACCTGATTTATTGTATATGTAATATGTAGAAAAAGTAGATAATACCGTTCTGTAATGAGCTGTGGGGGGCCAGGGCGGGAGATTCTCCCGGAGGTCTCCGCTCCCCGGGGAGTTTCTCTGGGTTTGTCATTGATGAGCTTTATGGTCTCCGGAGGACCTGTATGATTAACGAGAAAGGCGCCAGGGAGCAATCTATCGCTGAGTTGAGGGAACTTTGGAAGAAACTGACCGAAACCACGCTATCAAATGCTTCAACCAGCAGCGGCAACGATAGTGTACGGCCTAAAACGGTCTACTCAACACTCTCCAAAACACTTGAGAGCATAACCGACGGGTTCTCTTTCCTCGACCGGGAATGGCGTTTTACTTACGTCAAAAAGACCGGAGCGGAAGCCTTCGGCAAAAAAGCGGATGAACTTACTGGACGAGTTATCTGGGAGTTCCTCCCCGGTGCGGAGGAAACAAGATTTTATTCCGAGGCACACCGCGCCGCCTGCAACGGCATACCCGTCCACCTGGAGGAATTCTATCCGGAACCGATGAACGCATGGTTCGAGTGGCACGCATACCCATCCTTCGAGGGGTTATCCGTTTGCTACAGGGATATAACAAACCGTAAACTGATCCAGGAGGCCAATTCCACGCTGGCGGCAATTGTCGAATCGTCCGACGATGCCATTATCGGCAAGTCACTGGACGGTCGGATTCTGACCTGGAATCGCGGTGCGCAAAATATTTACGGGTATACTGCTCAGGAAGCAATCGATCAGAATATATCAATTCTGGTCCCCGACGATCGCCTGGATGAAGTTCACGCAATTCTCCGGAAGATCACGAGGGCCGAATTTATCGACCATTACGAGTCCATCCGCCATACAAAAGACGGCCGGCAAATCCACATTTCCCTCACCGTCTCTCCGATTCAGGATGCATCGGGAAGCATCATCGGTGCTTCCTCAATAGCCCGCGACATCACCGAACGCAAGCGGATGGAGGAGGCACTCCGCAGGGCTTATGATGAACTGGAGATGAAAGTACAGCAGAGGACAATGGAACTGGCTGAAAAGTCGAAGCACCTGGAAGAGATCAACACTGCGTTGCGAGTATTGTTGAAGCAAAGAGAGGATGACAGGAAGGAGCTGGGCGAACAGATACTCATAAATGTCAGGAATCTCATCGCACCTTATATCGAGAGACTCAAAGCAGGCAAACTGAGTAGGACTCATGCCACGTTGGTGGAAATAGTCGATTCTCATTTGAATGAAATTACATCGTCGTTCGGCAGGACTCTTTCGATGCAGCATGCAGCACTGACTCCCACCGAAATGCAGATTGCCTCTTTCATAAAAGATGGAAAGACGACGGCCGCCATAGCGGAAATACTGTGCATTTCGGAAAAGACTGTTGCGTGCCACAGGGCAAACGTAAGGAAAAAGCTTGGGTTGCAGGGGGGACGAAATAATCTGAGATCGTTCCTATTGAGCATTTCATGAGGGTGGCGCCGCGAGGGAAACCTAGTCCGGATGCGGACGTTTTGCCGCGGGAGGGCATCCAACTCGGCAAACCCAGTTCCGCCAGATTCTCTTCTCAACTGTCATTGGAGCGTCGGAGTGGAACCTTTCCTGTGATCCGGTCAAATCTTTCGAGCTTTTTTCTGCCCATGGAGATCAGTCGGCTGGACCTTTCCATCAGCATATGATTCATTTGGAACCAGCTGTGCCTGGAAGCAATGTAGCGTGATTCAGGCCCCTTTTTCTTGAATGCCAGGAGCAGGGCTTGTACCGGGTTGCCCCAGATGGAGCAGGAAAGCCTTGGTTCTTGCCGATAGCCGGGATCGAAGGCGGTTCTCACGGAAACCTCGGCAAAATTAACACCCTCGTTCATAGAAGCCAGGACGGAACCCCAAAATCGGGGATTCGTTTCCAGTGCAAGTATATTCCCGTTGCGTTCATCTATCCTCAGGTCCACGTGGAAAGGACCTGAATAGCTTGTGGCTTTGGCTATCCCGGCACCGATTTCAAGAATCTCCGGGTCCTGCACAAATTGGAGCCAGGAGAAAAATTCGCCATTGGTGCCTTCAACCTGTATCCAGCGCTGAATGGTCCATGCACACAAGCGGCCATCGAGTGCAAAACCATTGAAGTCAATGTCGGTTCCGGGAATATACTCCTGCAGCAACAAAGGGAACTCGCCACTTCTCTCTCGATGTTCCTGACCCAGGTGCGCATTGAGAGATTGGAAATCATCGAACCGGTAAATGCCCGCGCCGCCGCTAAGCTCCAGGGGCTTTACCAGCACCGGGAATGATAGAGATAGATTTGCTTCACCCAGGCTGGAACCTTCTCTCACCAGCATGGTCTTGGGGGTGCGGATACTGTGGGTCCTGCAGAACAGGTGAAACTTATATTTATCGTGCAGGTTTCGAATGGTCGAAAGGGAAGGAAGCGGAATCACCGGCACGAAATCGATTTCTTTAGCGTAATACTGAACCGTATCGAAACAGCCGGGCATGAGAATGTCGACAGGATTACTCCTGACGATAACTCTCAACTGCTCGATTACGTCGGGATCAAGGGCCTGAATGGATGATGCCGCAATGGGGTAGAATCGTCTGCACAAAGGGAAATATTTGAGATCTGAGGTCCTCGAAACATCGCCGGCCGCTATTGATACACAATCTCCCCAGTAGAGCCCCCAGAGCAAACTGATTGCTGTTGGATAATGGGCTGAGATGAGCAAAACCCTGAGTCGCGCTTTCGTGACCGGCATTATCTCAGCCCCTCCATGAGGAGTTTTCCAATCAGTCTCGGTGCTGGACGGCAGGCAGAACCGTATGCACCGGCGAGAGCCTGTTCGCCTTTCCGCTCATGGACTCGATCGCTATCCTGACGACCGCAGTCTTTTCGACACTCCTGTCGTCCATTGGGCGGGTGGAATAATTTGAGGGCACGTACTTCTGTACGATCTTTTCCAGAATCCGCCTCTTCTCGAGAGGATCTTCCACAATCTCCGCTTTTCCAAAACAGACAACGCTTTCGTAAACCTGGCTTATGCCGCAGCCTTTTTCCCAGAGGACCTGGGGGCCAACGTCGTCTACCAGAAAGCACACTCGCGGATCGGCCTGGAGTGCCTCCATTTTTTTGCCGCCCTGTCCACTGTGGAAATATATGCTGCCTTCCAGCAGCAGGTAATTCACGGCAACCGCGTACGGTCCGTCTTCAGTCATGAGAGCCAGTCGTCCCACCGGCATGCGTTCCAATAGCAGTTCCATTTCCCTTGTCGAGCCCATTGCCCTGTCCTTGCGCCGCGGTTCTGTTCTCATGAATGTTCTCCATTAATAAGTGCTTTTTGCCGTTCATAATGAATAAAGAGACACTTTCATTTCTGTCATTGACGCCAATATACCAGCATCACAATTCATTTCAACAATCGGCGCACGCACAAGGGCAGCCATGGTGGAGGAGAACTCAATATTTGAGATGTGGGGAGAATTCCCCTCAGAGATGAATTGCGGATTACGTCAGAATTGATAACGATCTTCCGTACCGCTCCGGATCTGCCAACGCCTATGAACCATTTTCATTTCCCCTTTTCCCTGGAGTAAAAATGAGACAGTCTTTCCCGCGCCTCACTGAAATCGCCCAGGCTGGAATAAGCGTTGAGCGTTTCAAGCCGGAGCGCGTCGTCAAGGGTGCGGCCGATAACGTTCAGGATCGTTTCTTTGGCCGATCGGATCGCTTGTTGACTGTTGCGTATGATCATTCTTGCATACTGCTCTGCCGTTTCCATGAGCTTCTCGTGCGGAACAACTTTGGTAACCAGGCGGAGTCGATACGCCTCTTCCGCATCAATCTCCCGTCCGGTGAGCGTGAGTTCCAGGGCAACGGCAACCCCGGCGACGGCAACGAGCCTCACAATGCCTCCATCACCCTGGTGAAGCCCGTATCGGACTTCAAAGACACCGAATTTGGCCTTCTCAGAGGCAATGCGAATATCACACGCCAAGGCCAGTTCGAATCCGCCGCCAATGGCGAAACCGTTGATTGCGGCGATTATCGGCTTTGTCAAGCCGTGCTGCCCGCGTGTGATTCCGCCGCCGATACCCTTGGGAACGTTTTTTCGGACGTCGAGCATATTCGCCTTTTCCCATTTGGGAATAAAGGTCTTCAGGTCCGCTCCCGAACAGAAGGCATTTCCGGCCCCGGTGAGTATGGCTACATCCACTGAGTCATCTTTCGCAAAATCTTCCCAGACCGCCCACAACTCCTCGTTCAGTTCGTCGTCCAAAGCATTGAGGGCTTCCGCGCGGTTCAAAGTAACGTACCCCACCCTGTCGGCTTTCTCATAGAGTACTCTTGACATCTGATACTCCTTGGGCCCGGATTGTGAAAATTCACTCATAATCAGTTGATTTGATGAACGAAAACGACCAGATATAAATCAGGCACGGAAGTCCTTTTGCACCCGACAACATCCCCGGCATCAAACGAAAATCCGGGGCGGAACAAAAGGAGAATGCGCCGAAGAACCTGTGAGCATGAAGAGTGTATTTACATTTAACAGACCTATTGTCAATCAGCATCCAATGCAATACCGTGCTGTTCGAAAGTCCGGCAATAAAGACACGATTCCGACACATACAGAGGCCAAAAGCCGATCCCAACCCGGCATTTCGGAACCCGTTCGACTGGAATGACGTTTATCCGGCCCCGGGCTTGAGGATGTGAAAATTGATTCCCAGCAGGAATAAAACCAACTTCACCCGTTTCGAATGGATTGGAGATGCTCGATGCAAACAGTACTCAGGCCCCTGACTACAGATGATCGTCCGGCAGTGATCGACATCTTCAACCACTACGTCGAGAACAGCTTTGCGGCTTATCCACAGAACCCGGTCCCGTATGATTTCTTCGATGTACTCCTGAACCTGTGCAAAGGTTACCCTTCGGCGGTTGCCGTGTCCGAAAATGGTGAGATCGTCGGTTTCGGGATGCTGCGGCCATATAATGCGATCCCGACGTTTTCCCGGACTGCGGAGATCACTTACTTTCTCAAGCCGGGATTTACAGGCAGAGGCATCGGCAAGGCAGTGCTCGATTACCTGGTTGCCGGAGGCAAAGAGCGGGGACTCACTTCCATTCTGGCAAGCATATCATCCATGAACGAAGGCAGCCTTCGTTTTCATCTCAGGAACGGTTTTTCGGAATGCGGACGCCTTAAGAGCGTCGGGGTCAAGAAGGGCACGGAGTTTGACGTTGTCTATTGCCAGAAAATACTTTGATCCCGGGTTTCCGGAATCCCGCCCTGAGCTAACGGATGAACAGAGAACAAACACCCGAAATACCCTGCTGAACTATGAGGAAAAATAGAATGACACCGACAGAAATGCAAATACAGGAGATGGTGGACCGTGAGACACGGGCCTGGGACGCGCAGGATGCGGAGGCACTCGTTTCCATCTTTCATCCCGATATGGTCTGGCCCTGGCCGCCGACTTCCGACGCTCATGATCCGGTTGAATGGGTCTTTCCAATGGGCCGCTTCGACAGGCAGCGCTGGAAAGGGAGCTGGCAGGAACTCTTCGACACCCACGAACTGGTGCACAACCGCCGCAACACTGTAAAGACCGTTGTCTCTCCAGAGGGGGATGGGGCTTTCGCCGTTGTTGACGTCGACACGCTCTGGCGTCACAAAACAACCGCACAACTCTTTCACTGGAAAGGCAGGGCATGTAAGGGATACACATTGGTCGGCCGCGAATGGAAGCTTATCTGTCACACGGGACTGCTCGAGTACAGCAGTGAAAAAGACCGCAGCCTGTAGCTGCAGACTGCTTCCTGATGATAGGGGCACGAGGCATTTGCCTGTCGCCGCGTCTCTCGCAGATCCTCAGGCAGAGGTGGGCCGGCACACGGCGAGCGGGTCTGCAGCAACTGAATAAATTCCCCGCTCCGTTTCTCGTATGATAAAATGACATCCTAAACTGCTGAACGAATCAGTGCCGATTTATATCGGCATGCAATCACATTTCGATTTGAAATCACCTCACCAATCCGTGAGTCCCGGAATGGGAAATCGTTCAGCCCTGCTTCCGATCATAAAACCGCGCTGACTCGATCCGAATTGAACCGATAAGAAGGGGTGACTGATGGACCAGCTCAACAGGACTGTTCTTTGCGAAAATCACAAAGCTCTCGGGGCAATGATGGTGGATTTCGGCGGATGGGAAATGCCGCTCCAGTATCCATCCGGTGTGGTTGAAGAACACCTTGCCACGCGCAAAAACGCAGGGATCTTTGATGTCTCCCACATGGGCAGGTTCATCGTTCGCGGCGCCGATGCGCTGCCTTTTTTACAGCACGTCCTGACCAACAACGCCGAGGCCCTGGACGGGATGCCCACCGGCGCACAGTATACGATCATCGCAAACGAAGCGGGCGGGGCAATCGATGATGCCTACCTCTACAGGTTTGTCGAAGGAGAGTATCTCCTTGTCGTCAATGCGTCGAACCGGGAGAAGGACTGGGAACACCTGCAAAAGTATGTCTCGAATTTTTCCGACCTCGAAATAATCGACCGCACTGCCGAAATTGCCATGATTGCGCTGCAGGGACCGCTTTCCCGCAAAATGCTGGCAGAGGTCGTCGAATCCGGCAGGCTTCCGGAACCGGCCAGAAACGCCGTGAGCACCGTCACCATTGCGGGCACGCAGGTACTTGTCGGGAGAACCGGATATACCGGCGAGCCTCTTTGCTTCGAACTCTTTATCGAACGGGAAAAGGGCGCGATGCTCTGGGATCTGCTCATGGAGAAGGGAGCAAAGCCGATAGGCCTCGGCGCTCGTGACACCCTTCGCCTGGAAGCCGCCCTGCCCCTCTACGGTCATGAATTCGGCAACGATCCGAACGGCACGGAAATTCCTGTATTCGCCGTTCCGCTCGCGAAATTCGGAGTCAGCTTTTCTCCGCTCAAGGGTAATTTCGTCAGCCGCGAGGCACTTGCAAAGCAGTTTACAGCCTATTCGAAGATCCTCTCCCGCGATTATTCGTCCATTGCCGACCTCCCGCGGATAATCCAACCGCTCGCCGTTACGGGACGAGGGGTTGCGCGTGCCGGGTTCAAAGTCCTGAAAGACGGCCGGCAGATCGGCTGGGTAACGAGCGGCACGATGGTTCCGTACTGGGTTTTCGAGGACAAAGGTCTCATTTCCAGGCTGACGGATGCACACCAATTGCGCTCGATCTGCCTGGCTTGCATGGACAGCGACATTGTTGAAGACGACAAAGTCACGGTCGATATTCGCGGAAAGGCGGTCGATGCGGTGGTCGTGCCCTTTCACCTTCGGTCCGAAGCTCCTCCGTACGCCCGCCCGATCGTATACAACCACGCAAATCCCGCCTCTGCCTGCGACAACACTGAGGTCAGCGCTAACATCCGGCGACTGTTGCAGAAGAGCGCCGAAAACACGATCTGGCGCCAGCAGGAGTGCATCAACCTGATCCCGTCCGAGATGACGGTTTCACCGATGGTGCGTCTCCTCTCGGTCATGGACCCGGCCTTCCGGTACGCCGAACACAAAGAATCGAAAGCTTTCTACGACGCCGAAATTTTTTACTACCAGGGCACAGACTTCATCGCCGAAGTGGAATGCCTGCTGGAAGAGGAGATGCGAAAATTCCTCGGCTGCGCGGAAGCCGAAACAAGGCTCATCAGCGGCCAGATGGCCAATACGACCGTGTTCAGCGCGATGGTCGATTACATCAACCGCGCCGACCGCAGGCAGGAACAGCGGCGTATCCGGCGGGTGATGAACAATCACATCGGCAAAGGCGGCCACCTCAGCGCCCAGCCCATGGGGGCCCTGCGCGATTTCGTCTGCCGCGATCCGAGAACGGAGCGGCCCGCCGTGGTGAACTTCCCCGTAACGGTCGACAATCCTTATAAAATCGACGTGGACGCCGCGCTGGAGCTGATCGATTCCTACCAGCCTGAACTCATCATTTTCGGAAAGAGCATGGTCATTCACAAGGAGCCGGTGGCCGAGATCAGAAAATTCATCGACTCACGGCATATCGATACGGTCATCATGTACGACATGGCCCATGTTCTCGGACTGATCGGACCTCATTTCCAGATGCCCTTCCTGGAAGGGGCCGATCTGGTGACCGGTTCGACCCACAAGACCTACTTCGGCACCCAGCGCGGGATAATCGGAAGCCGATTCCAGGAACACGAGGAGCGGTACGAACTCTGGGAAGCCGTCAAAAGGAGATCCTTTCCGGGCGCGGTATCGAACCACCATCTCGGGACCCTGCTGGGGCTGCTGATGGCGGCTTACGAGATGAATCATTTCAAGGACGAATACCAGCCGAAGGTGCTTGCCAATGCGAAGGCTTTCGCGCGCGCCCTCAGGGAATGCGGGTTCGACGTGGCGGGAGATCCGGCAATAGACTTCACGGAAACCCACCAGGTAATCGTGGACGTAGGCTATGCCAGGGGACCGGAAGTCGCTCTGAGGCTGGAAAAGAACAATATCATTTGTAACTACCAGGCAACCCCGGACGAAGAAGGATTTACGGCCTCGGGAGCCATCCGCCTCGGGGTCTCGGAAATGACCCGTTTCGGAATGGAAGGGAAGGATTTCCAACTCCTGGCGCAACTCATGAAAGAAGCGGTAGACGGCATCGACGTGAAGGAACAGGTAAAGACGTTGCGCGGGCAGTTCCGCGATCTGCAATTCTGCTTCAGTGGCGATGAATACGGAGAAATGATGCAGAAGCTGCACGAGCTTATTTAGGGCAGCTTGAGCAAGAGAATTATCGAAGAAGTCGGCGGGGGAAGCGATGGTCTTTTCGCGTCCACCGTCCGACCGGTTCGATAAGCGCGCTTTCCCGCCAATACTTGATCCAGGTTGATGGATGGCGGGCACGAAAAAGCTTTACCCCGCTCCGCTCCCACACCCTACCCGGCTCACCGTTCCTCTTTATGCCGCGTTTTCGCAGCCCCCCAGGCAGTGCTGGAGCCATTTTAGGTGTCTCTCTCCGAAAAAAAGGAAGACACAGCCTCGGAAAATGGTTACCTTTCCGATTCCCAAGGGAGGTAGAAAAAATGAGTGAGAAAATGCCTGAAGTTCTTTCGCCTGAAGAATGCTCCGGAAAGATCTTCGAAGTATCCGGAGTGAAGTTCGACGGCGAAACCGCTTCGGATTTATGGGCAAAAATACTGCAGCACAAGTGGCTTCTTTCCGAAAAGGTCGGACGGGACGTGGGATTCCGCACCGCCTGCATCGATTTCCTTGAAAACGAGGAACAGGCTATGAATGAATATCTCTGCTACAAAACGAGAGATATTCTCACCGAAATGGGAGCGCAGACAATAAGCAGGGAGATCTGGGATACCATTGCCGACTCACAACCGCCCAAACAACTCATACAGCGGAGGATCATCCTGCCGCTTACCGAGGAGGACCTTTCGAGAAAACACGGCGTTAATCCGCCGAAAACGATAATATTTTTCGGTCCTCCCGGAACGGGCAAGACCCATTTTGTCAAAGCAATTGCCGGGGTATTGTCCTGGTGGTACATCGAGATTGCGCCCAGCATGCTCATGGAAGATGGGAAGGAAAAACTGGGGGCCAATTTGCGCAGGATCATGGAAAAGGTCCGCCATTTGGATCAGGTCGTCATCTTCATCGACGAGTTCGAAGAACTCGCCGGGAGCCGCGACACGGCTGACAGTCTGGACCAGTCGATCACAAACGAGTTTCTGAAGCAGGTCCCTTCGTTCAAAAACGAGAGCAAAAAACTGCTCCTCGTGTGTGCAACCAACCACATACGCAGACTGGACCCTGCTCTGCTGCGCCCGGGGAGGTTCGATTGCATCATCCCTGTGGGAGGATTGAGTCCGGATGAGCGGAGGACTATCCTGGAGCACTACCTGTCACGGCTGAATACCGGTAAGATAGATATCGACAGGATCGTTGAAGAAACCACCAGGTGCACTCCCGCCGATATCCAATACCTTTTCGACCAGACGGCGCAGTTCGCTTTCGAACAGGAAATCGCACGGAAGGAAGATTACAAGGTAGATACCGCAACCATAATTCGAATCATGAGCACAATACGTCCATCCCTCACACCCGATATCATCGAGGAATTCGAAAAGGACAGCCTCGCCTATGCGAGGGCGTGACGGCCGTTCTCCGGAAGGCCCAGGACGCCGTAGGCAAATTAAGAGCCTGCGGCGCCACACCCATTGAGAGACGGGCACAAATCGGAAAAGGGCCGTAGGATGGGTGGGAGCGGAGCGGGAGCCCATCGTTTTTTGAGGCTCCTTCCCCTCTCAGCCGCAGGGGAGTTCAGGGACTGTCGAATACGACTTCTTTTTCGTATGACGACTTTCCCGTGTTTTAGACAGCGACTTATGCCCTTCCGGCCAATCATTCCGGGGCGTTCCGAAAAGCGATGGGTTGTCACCCATCCTACGCCCACTACGGCTTTACACCCCCATTGGGAGACGGGGACTGGAATCTTTTGTGCTGGTGTGACGTAAAACAAGCAAACGGTGAGTCGTGTAGGGTGGGCACAAGCTTCACCGTGCCCACCGTTCGGTCAATCCGACATATATGAATGCGGATTAATTGTGAATTCAAGACCTTAAAAACCCTGGTTCCCGGCTCAAAAGCACTGCGGGATGACGGGATTGAGGGCTCCGTCATAAAATGCCCGGGAACCAGATCCGTCTTTATTTGGGCAACAGCCCGAAACCTTGGGAACCAGCGAGGGATGCCCCACCCTACGGTCTACGTCTCCAAGTTATGGCGCGGTCTCCCGACCGCACCGGCCTGCCGGCATCGCCGTATTTCGTGAATTTACCGATATGGGGCCATTTACACATGCTCCGTCCGGCACCGATCCCCATCATTAACGGGTTGCTACGAAGCCGCACTTAAAGGGAGTTCCAGCTTCCTGGCCGCACTTCCGATCGGGACCAGGATGCCTTTTCTCTTTCCAAAGTTCCTGCATTTCTTGAGCGATGGGAGAAGCAGATCGATTTTCTTGGTATGCCTTGGCGGCATAAGATCTTGAAATTCCACCAGATGTACTTTTCCGCCGATCCAGAGTTCGAATCGGTCGCCGAACTTATAGTCTTTCGCTATATCGCGGCTCAAAGCTATGACCTTCCAGTAATGGTCGGGCCTGAGGCGAAGCAGCGACGCGGTCTGATTGGGCGTTCTGTCGGTACACTTCGGGACGTTCGTGTACGCAGTTACGGTGATGAAATGTGTATTGGGAACAAGTGCCGAACAATCTGCGTCGGAATCCATTGCAACCGGCAGCAGAAGCCCCACGACAAACACGAGCGGGATCAGCCCTGCCGATTTCCTGGCTGCTTTCCTTGCGGCGCGGATGGAGAATAGGTCTGAGACGGAGTCCTCGTAGATTTCGAGGCGTTCGATATCAAATTTTGCCTGTGAATGCATTAAATTCCTCCCGGTTTAAAGTTGGAAATTTGAACCGGTAGGTTGCATGGAGCACAGACTGTGCCAGGGATGGGACACGGGAGTGTTCGGAACATGCCGGCAACATTGTAGGATAGCCGAGATACTTGCATCCGGACATCTCGATTCCTGGATTCCGGTTTTCACCCATTTGCGGTTCCAGGCCGGCACGGTCGGGAAACCGTGCCTCAACATGAGTCCCCGGGCATTTTTCGACGGAACTCCCCATCCCGTCATCCCGCAGTGCTTTTAAGTCGGGATCCAGGGCTTTTAAGGTCTTGAATTCGCGGCTAATCCGCCCTGAAAGACTGGTTTTCGGTGAACTTGTCCTGATCGAACGCCGGAATGACGAGATATGACCGTTTACTCAGGATTCGACGTATTCTATGCCTCGCCAGTCCGCAGCCGGCTTGGTTCCCCTGTATTGACGGCAGCGGGCGAGGTAGAAGGCCGTGGGAGGGTCGGAAGGAAATTCGGCGGACAGGCGCTCGAAAATATCACAGGCTTTGTCCCATTCGCCTGCCAGGTAGGCTTCGACTCCGTTAGTAAAATCCCGGCAGAGAACGGCAGTCTTTGCGTTCTCTTCTCCGGGTTCCTTTTCAGCCATCAGTTCATATATCGTGGTTTCTTCGCTCTTGCCCTTGACCGCTATGATGCCCAACAGCCTGAACAGAAAGCTGTCCGCTACGGCGTCATGCGTCCTTCGGGTAACGATAATGCCGGATCCGTACAGCTTATTTGCTCCTTCAAGCCGGCTGGCAAGATTGACGTTGTCGCCCATGACCGTGTAGTTGATCCTCTCGCTCGAACCGACATTTCCGACCAAGGTAATACCGGTACTTATGCCTATTCTGGTAATAAAAGGCTTCTTGCCCTGGCTTTCCCATTTGCCGTTCAGTTCCCTGATCTTCTTCTGGCAGCGCAAGCCGGCTCTGCAGGCATGGAGGACGTGGTCCTCGTCGGGCACGGGAGCCCCCCAGAATGCAAGGATCGCATCGCCGATGAACTTGTCGATCGTAGCCTTTTGGGCAGTCAGAATTTTCGTCAGCTCGTCGAAATACTCCGACAGGTGGAGCATGAGGTCTTCCGGGGTCATGCTCTCGGATATCGCAGTAAAGCCCGCGATGTCGGAAAACAAAATGGTCAGTTCCTTCTTGTGTCCTCCCAGACGGGCTTCTTCGCCGGTATTGACGAGCTGACGCACCAGTTCGTGCGGAACGTATCTTCTGAAGGCCTTGAGTCCGGACTTCATGGCGGAGATCGCGTTGCTCATCAATTGGATCTCCTTGATATGCGACCGGACCGCCACCCTACCGTCGAGCTGGAAATTCTTGATCTTGCCGGTTTCTTCGGTGAGCATCTGAATGGGCCGGCTGATGCTCCGGGCGATGAAAACGGCCATCAGAACAGCCACCCCAAGTATGAGCACACAGAGAAAGAGTGATTGCTCTATCAGCTGCCAGGCATCGCTTGTGAAATCGTCCTCCGGGACCACAAGGACGATTTCCCAGGGGACGGGAAAAGTCTCCGGAAACCGCGAGAAGGAGGCAAAATACCGCTTCCCCTCCGATTCGACGAACAGCTTATTGTTCCCCGTGGCCATGTGTTCCCGGAAGGCCGTACTGATTGGAGGACTCTCCAGCTCTTCTATTCGCACCGGGCGAAGCTTCCCGGCCTCTTCCTTTATTATTCCCGATATATCCGGATGAGCGACGACTTCCTTCTTCTGATTGATGATGAACACCACGCCGGACTTCCCGATCTTCAACTCCTTCAGAAAATCGGATATCGCGTCCAGCTCGATGTCCATCGCCCAGACTCGCGTAACGTTCCCTTTTCCGTCTATGACCGGAAAAGCCGAAGTCACGGCTGGTTTCTTGTTTCTGAAGAGAATATAGACGTCGGTCCAGAAATTTGCGCGCGTATCGCGGGCACCTATGTACCAGGGTCGAACCCGGGGATCGTATTCGATCGTATTGGACACCCTGGTCTCGTACATCTCGAAATCGCTTTTCCAGTAGTGGAACAGGTCCATCGGCGGCGAGGCGTTCGGCAGAATGATGCGCGTTTCCATTATTCCATCGGGAAGCCTCCAGGCGCGGATATAACTGCCCTGTTCATCGGCGAGATAAAACTGGGCGATTTGCGGATAGGACTTCAGAACGCCCAGGGTATATGACTCAACCCGATCGGGATCGGCACATTCGATGGCCCCGAGTTGCGCGAGCCTGGAACTCATCTCGGTTGCAATAGATGCGGGCAGGAAATAGTTCCCGGCCTTCTCGATCACCAGTTCAACCACCTGGTGCATCAGTTCCTGATTCAGACTCAATACTATGTCTTTGTTTTTGTAGTAATTATAGGAGATTATCGGTACTACGGTGAGGGCGAGCAAACCGACGATGGCGGACAGCACCAGTATCTGGAAACTGCGCTCTCCCGTGCTGAATGGCTTCAGATGCCGCTTGCCCATCGATGCTCATATCTCCTGCCGGCGGCCCTGACTTGTTCGAGCGTTGATCGTCCGGCGTGTAACCAGTCTCCTGTTTCCTATTTCAATTAGAGTAATCGGAAGCTTTCGCAAAGAAAATGAACAATATCGGCACAGCTTCGATTCATCCCCCTCCGGAACGGTTGCACCTCTTCCAGACCTATCTCACAAAGTCCCCGCTTATTCAAGGATTTAACGACTGTGCAACACGGTGGGCAGATTAAGTGAACTCTTGTCCGAGGTTTTGCAGGAGCCAACGCAAGAGTCCTTCCATTATCGCTGTTTCCTATTTGATTCGGAGTTGCCTTCAAGAAGGATCCAAATAACGTGGGGACCGGTGGCCCCCACACCCCCTGCGCCGCTCTGCGGCTTACTTGGCGATCGGCCCAAGAGGGCCGAAATCTGGTGCAAGTGCTTGGTCGGGTTAACCTCTTCCGCCTCGGCAGGGAATTGAATATCAACGTGAAAGCAACTCAGTAATTATTGATGATAGACGGGAGGTCCATGTCAGGATGGGAGGGCTTTCAGTTCACTGCTCACAGTCCACAGTTCACAGGTTTGTCACTGCAGTAGAAGCTGCTGCGCCCGCAGTTTCTTTATCTCATCGCGCAGGACAGCCGCCTTTTCGAATTCCAGTTGAGCGGCCGCGGCCTTCATTTCCTTTTCGAGGGCAAGTATGCGATCGTCCGGAGACACGATGCCGGGCTCGGGTTCCAGCTCCGCCTGCGGCTCGTAGAAGAATTCCGCATCGTACGACGGCTTCGTGCGGTATTCCGCCAGGATGTCGCCGATTTCCTTCCGGATAGTCTGCGGAATGATGTTGTTTTGCATATTGTAGTCGAGCTGTTTCGTTCGCCGCCGCTCAGTTTCCTGCATGGCTCTCTGCATCGAATCGGTTATGCGGTTTGCGTAGAGAATTACCGTTCCATTGACGTTTCGCGCGGCGCGGCCCGCAGTCTGAATCAGGGATCGGTCGGACCTGAGAAAACCCTCGTTATCGGCGTCCAGGACGGCGACAAGGGAGACTTCCGGAATGTCGAGTCCTTCCCGGAGCAGGTTGATCCCCACCAGGACGTCGAAATTTCCGAGTCTCAGGTCGCGGACGGTTTCGATCCGCTCGATGGTGTTGATGTCCGAATGCATGTAGCGTACACGGATGTTGAGGTCGGCCAGGTACTCGGTCAGGTCTTCCGCCATTCTCTTCGTAAGTGTCGTGGCCAGGACGCGATGGCCTTCCTTGACCTGTTTCCGGATCTCACCAATCAGATCATCGACCTGAAAATCCGCGGGACGCACCTCGATCTTCGGATCGACGAGCCCTGTCGGCCGGATGATCTGCTCCACCACCCTGTCCTTCGTTCTTGCGAGTTCATAGGGGCCGGGGGTGGCGGAGACGTACACGACCTGCCTGACACGCTTTTCGAATTCTCCAAAATTCAAAGGACGGTTGTCCAGGGCGGACGGGAGGCGGAAGCCATACCGGACGAGCGTTTCCTTCCTGGCCCTGTCGCCGTTATACATCCCGCGTATCTGTGGGACGGAGATATGGCTCTCGTCGATGAAGAGGAGCCAGTCATCCGGGAAGTAGTCAAGCAGCGTATAGGGTGGGGTACCCGGAGCGCGGCCGTCCAGATGGCGCGAATAGTTTTCGATCCCGTTGCAGAAGCCGAGTTCGATGAGCATCTCCAGGTCAAAGCGGGTCCGTTCCTGCAGGCGTTGCGCCTCCAGGAGTTTGCCCTCTCTGTGCAGGAATTCGAGCCGTTCGGTGAGTTCCTCTTTTATGGTCCTGACCGCACGCTCAAGCGTATCCGCCGGCGTAACGTAGTGCGTTCCCGGGTAAATGTCGGTGCGGTCAAGCTGACGGTACGTCCTGCCCGTGAGCGGGTCTATTTCCTTTATCGTATCGACTTCATCTCCGAAAAACTCGATCCGGATCGCCCGGTCCTCTTCATATGCCGGGAAGACCTCGATAACGTCGCCCCGCACGCGGAAAACACCACGATGAAAATCGAAATCGTTCCTTTCGTACTGGATATCCACGAGCTTTCTCAGTACGCTTTCCCTCGCAATTTCCTGGCCTGTTTTGAGCTGGAGGAGCATGTGCTGGTAATGCTCAGGCGAACCGAGGCCGTATATGCACGAGACGCTCGCCACAATTATGACGTCCCTGCGGCCGAGCAGGGAACGCGTGGCGGAGTGGCGCATTTTGTCTATGGTTTCGTTTATTGAGGAGTCTTTGGCGATATAGGTGTCCGTCTGAGGGACATAGGCTTCGGGCTGGTAGTAGTCGTAATAAGATACGAAATATTCAACCGCATTGTCAGGGAAGAAGGACTTGAATTCGCCGTAAAGCTGGGCGGCCAGCGTCTTGTTCGGAGCGAGAACCAGTGCCGGTTTCTGTATCCGGGTGATCACGTGCGCCATCGTGAAAGTTTTACCCGAACCGGTTACGCCGAGCAGGGTCTGCTCTTTTTCGCCCTTGAGAATATTCTCCGCCAGCTTCTCGATGGCCTCGGGCTGATCGCCGGTCGGCTCAAACGGGCTTTTCAGGACAAAAGGTCTCATTTCCGGAGTGCATCCCTCCCTGATCACGAATCCCGGTTAGGGTTCATCGACTCGAATTTTCTTATTATAAATTATACTGCCGGAAGGGTGAAGGAACGGCGCTTGCCGCGGCAGACAAATCCGGGGCGGCCATCGGAAGGCAGGAAACCCAAAAACCGATCAGGCTGTCCTCTCTTCTTCATCCGACGGTTCGTAGGTAATAGGCTCCAGGTCTTTTTGCCTGAGTTCCAGGCGCTTCATGCGGGACCGGTCGTTTATGACCTTCTCCATTTCCCGCCGCACTTCCGTCTGGGTCAGGAGTTCGGAAAGCAAAATGCGTTTATAACTGATGCTCCGAAGCTCGTTTTCCAGGAACTCATCCCGTTCCTGCTTGAGCTTGAGGTTCTGCATGAAAAGCTTCTCTTCCAGGGACTCATTTTCTATCAGAAGCGTAACGAACATGTCGGTAAGCTTGTTCTTTCGAATCCCCATCATGCCAATGCCGGCGGCTTTCCGCCTGTATTGCTCCAGCTTTTCCTCGAGGAATTTTATCCGCTGCTCGAGTTCTTTCTTCTCATTTTCGAGCTTGCTTTTCTCGTCATCCCAGAAGGCTTTGAGTGCCCGTTCGATGGTGAGCATCTCCTCACGATCCGTCACGGATTTGGCGTGAAACTTGCGGAAATTGGTCCGGTATCCCATGTAGTAGCTAATAACGAATACGACCGTCACGCAAAATAGTCCGGCCATTACCTCGTACACAATCGGATTCATATGGAGTTCCTTCCGGTTAAAGTCACTGAAAAACTCCGGCCCGCCCCGGTTCGACAGGAAGCACGAAAAGCCCTTCTTTCAGCCGTTCCAGTATAAACCCAACTTGCTTTCAGGTAAACCCTCCGGAGCACACCGAAAAAACCTGAAAAAACCCTGACCTGACGTCAAAACTTACCATTTTGTTCTCTTCAAGTCGAAGGCAACGGGTTCAGAAATATTTATACAGTTCTTTACATTTCTGTAAACTTCTCAGTCCCGTCTGCCGTCTGAGAAGTAAGTACAGGGAGTGCAGTTTATCCGGGCGCGCAGAATTGAAGGCTGCATTTCAATTAAAAATGTGCAGGGCCCGAAACGGCTTCGGATGCAATCGTTATAGATGTTTGGGGGGAGGAATAGATGCGAAAAAGGACTGTGGCGGTTTTAGCGGGTACTCTTTTCCTGGCGGGCATTCTCCTGCCGGGTACGGGCTACTGCAAAAAGGGCGGGATAGGAAACGGCGGCGGATACTCGGAAGACGGCAGCATTCTCTATCACAGCCATTCATCCAGGAGTTACTCCGGCAAGGACAACTTCAAAGGACAGGGAAAAGCTCTGGGAAGGAACAAAGACAAGACTAATGCTTCCACACAGTCACGCGGGAACGGTTCAAAAAAAGGTTCGAAGAATTACACCTACTGATGGCAGGGCGGGCCTTACGCCCGCCTGCACCTGTATCCCGATCAGCTTACCATTCCGGCCCCATCCAGTTCCGCCCTGGATTTTTCCATGAACCAGTGCTCGGGATCGAGATAATAGAATTTCACATCCGCCAGTAGAATGTAATGGGACCTCTCTTCCGAAATCATTCGATTAAGAAATTCGCGTTCGACGGGATTCGATGCCTGCCGCAGTCGCTCCTCGAAGAATTCTATGCTCTTGTTCTCCAGTTCCATCCCGCTGTTGACGGCGGCGACGTCGTCGAGGCAAGCCTTTGCGATCAACTTCCGCTCGCGTCCGATCTGCTTCATAATCTCGGTCCGGCTCAGTGTTTTGAATTCGTAAAAGCGGCATGAATCGAGTTTCCCGTTCTCACTGGCGAGTTCGGCATAGACCGCGCGCAGATGGTCCAGGTGCTTCTCCTCCGTTTCCCAGAGCATCCGGAACGTCTCACTCCCGACCTTGTCCGAACACCGGCCCGCGGCTTCCTTATACAGAGATTTCATCTTTTCCTTTATTTCGACGGCCGCACACATGACTTCCATAAGACCCGAGCTGTTCCCCTTCATATGAGCCTCCTATATTCACAGATTTCCGTCCGGGTTGGTTTCAATAATAATGCATATATACCAGGAGCGGCTCTTATATAATAATCGCATGGGATTCTGTCCAGATAGCCATCGAATACGAATAGTCGGAAGACCAAGCATGAAATTGCATGAGACAGATGATGATTTGGTTCTCGGGTAGCCCGGATTCTTGACCGGACACGATTTCGTCATTCCGGTGGAAACCGGAATCCATGCTTTGGGGCGGATTAATCGTGAATTCAAGTCCTTAAAACCCCTGGCTCCCGGCTCAGAAGCCTGCCGGGATGACGTTTGGGAGGCTTCGTCGAAATGCCCGGAAACTTATGTTGAGGCACGGTTTCACGACCGTGCCGGCCCGGAACCGGCAATGAAGGGACTACACTCTTAAATGGGAGCCATTTAGAAGGGGGAACGGCAGCGGCGTAGGGTGGGCACCCCCGCTTTTTAGGGTGCCCACCGCCCCGGCGATCCCGATGAGCACTCATTTCAAGACCATGTACGTTGCCACCTTGAGAACCAGCGGCGTATTTCCTTAAAGCAATAACATTGACGGTGCCTCTTTCTTGTGCGCCGGCGAAAAATTCGCGGATGTGATCGACTGGTTCAGGTGAGGTCAGATCCCCAGACTTTCCTTTAGCCTCTTCAAGTGGCGACGGCTTACGGGGACGCAGTGGCCCGATTTGGTGGTGATCTGCGCGAGGAGGTTTTCGCCCAGGAGTATTTCGTCCACATGGTCGAGGTTGACCAGGAACTGCTTGTGGCACCGGATAAAGCTGGTCCGATCTTCGAGGATTTTCAAGGTCAGTTCGGTAAAGAACTTTCCTTTTTCCGTCACGACATATACACCGGCGAGGTCGGATTTGATGTATTCCACTTCCGAGACGCCGATAAGTTTGATGCGGTTGGCAAGAAGGCACGGAATTTTTGTCAGGGCGGGAATCATGCCTTGAACCGGGGAAGGCCTTTCCCCTTCCTTCACGATTTTCCGCAGCCTTTGGACGGTTTTTGCGAGCCGTTCCTTTTCCACCGGCTTGAGTAGATAGTCCTGGGCATTCTCTTCGAAAGCCTTGAGGGCGTATTCGTCGTATGCAGTCACGAAAACGACCGCCGGCATGAGTTCTTCGTCAATCATGCCGAGCAGTTCGAAACCGTTTATGACGGGCATTTGGATGTCGAGAAAGATTATTTCGGGCCGATCGCGCCTGATCGCCTGAAGTGCTTCGAGCGCATTGGCGCACTTGCCGACCACCGAAAAATCACCGGTTTCAACCAGCAGCGCTTCCAGTTCCTCCCTGGCATGGATTTCGTCATCGACTATCAAAGCGCGCATCTATATCACTATCCCCCCGGCAGGAATTTTTACCGTTACCCGGGTCAGTTCGTTGGGTACGCACGTAACGCTCGTGCCGAAATTGTTTCCCATCAGGAATTTTATCCGCTTATCGACGATTTTGATACCAAGGCCGTCGGCCAGGCCGTTTTCCTCGAAGGTCCCGGCATTGTCCTCGATGACGATATAAGCCAGATCGTCCTGCCTGTATGCCTGGATTCGCGCCCTGCCCTGCTCCAGCATGTTCGATATGCCGTGTTTCAGGGCATTTTCGATCAGGGGCTGCAGGGTGAACGTGGGCAGCCGGATACCGAGCAGAGAAGGATCGATATCCATCTCGACCGTCAGACGGTCTTCGAAACGGGCCTTTTCAATCTTTAGATAGGAATTCACATGATCGAGTTCTTCCTGGAGGGTCGAGAGGTCCCCGTTTCGTTTCAGGTTTTTCCGAAAGAAATTGGAGAGGTGAATCAACAGTTCGCGCGCCCTGTCCGCGTCTTTGCGGATAATCGAAATGATCGTATTGAGGGAATTGAAAAGAAAATGCGGGTTCACCTGGGCCTGGATCAGTTTGAGTTCCGCCATCACCAGGAGGTTCTTCTGCTGTTCATACTGGGAGAGGAGAAGTTGATTCGACAGCAGGGCCGCTATTCCTTCTCCGAGCGATTTGTTCATATTGAGAAAGCGTTTCTGGCGCGGTTCATACAGTTTTATAGCCCCGATTACTTCACTGTCCCGCTTTAGCGGCACGATCAGTACGGAATTGAGCGGACACTTTTCCGAGAGCGTACATGTGTAGCGCTCGTGAACTCCATCCGCAAAGATGACCGTGTTTTCCGCTATCGCCTTCCTGGTAAGTTCGGATGAAATCGGAGCATTGGTCGCGTGGTGGTCCGAACCGTAGCCCACAAACGCAAGCACTTTCTCGGTATCGGTGATGGCAACGGCCCCGACCCCCGTCTCCTCGTAGATGATGCGGGCCATTTCAGGGGCAGTCTCTCGGCCGAAGCCTTTTGCAAGTATGTTGAGGGTCCTTCCGGCAATCCTCAGTGCCTTCGCGGAAAAGGTTGCCGCAGCCTTCTCGTAAACGTTTCTCTGGTCGCGAATTATGCTCATGAAGAGGGCGGCACCGGCCGAACTCGTCACGATCATGGGCAGGGCTATGATTTTGACCAGGGCCAGGGCATCCTCATAAGGCCGCGAGACGGCAAGAATAATGCCCATCTGCACCGCTTCCGAAAAAACCGCAGTAAGGAAAACGACTTTGGGATCGAAGATGTGTTCGGCTTTGTCTTTCCTCACCAGAAGCAAATGGACCAGCCCCGCGATGAGCCCTTCGGTAGTCGTGGACAGGCCGCAGGAAAGGGCCGTGAAGCCGCCGAAGAAATACCGGTGCAGTCCGCCGGTGAAGCCGACGGCGGTTCCAAGGACCGGCCCACCTATGATGCCGGCCAGAACGGGACCTATCGCCCGTGTGTTGGCGAGGGCATCATGAACGGGCAACCCGAGATAGGTGCCCATCATCGAGATGGCTGAGAAGAAAAAGTAAAGATAGAATTTGTCGCGGATTCTCAGGGACTCGATGGTCAAGGGCTTGAAGCCCGGCGACTTGCAATAGATGTAGGCTACAACGAGGAAAACAGACATGGTTTGGACGAGCGAAAAGAGGAGCGTCATGAATTCCCCCCTGTCGAGCGGGCTCGACCAGATCCGGGTTAGCAGGTGGAAAACGAACTGGAAACCGTTTCAGCCTTACTGATGCAGTCGGTCTCACTGGATTGTGAACAGTGAGCCGGGGTCTCCATGCAATCGGCAGATCGTATGATAGCGTTTTTTCAATTCAAAACCAATCTTTACGACGTCGCCTGGTTTTTTCCGTTAATTAAAGCCTTAGTTAAAAAAGCCCCGGCCCTGGGCGGAAACCTGCAAGACCGGGGCTTTGAAAATTTACGCCTAGCGCATGGTCGGCATGGTAGCCGGTGCTCCACGAGCCCCCGGCACCTCGTTGGCCAGTTGGTACCACTTTCTGAACGCTTCGACGAACACAATGGCCATGAGGACCATCAGGACGGCCGAAAGCGTTACCAGGAGATAATTCCCCGCCTTGGCGTTGTTGATGATGTTGTAATAACCCGCCGTCATGGTGACCGGTATCATCAGGATTCCGGGAACAGCGCTGATCCAGGCGTATTTCATCTTGCCCATGCGTATGATCATGGTGGTTCCGACAATCAGGGCGCAGGATGCAAGGAGCTGGTTGCTCATGCCGAACAGCGGCCATATGGTCCGGATATCCCCGGTATAGACCAGGTAACCCCAAATGAAGGTGAAAATGAAACTGGTCAGAACGATTCCGGGCATCCATTTCCGCTCGCCGAGCTTCGGAATGACTCTGCCGAGCATTTCCTGGAGCAGGTACCTGCCGACACGCGTCCCCGTATCGACGGCGGTCAGAATGAACACTGCCTCAAACATGATGGCGAAGTGGTACCAATACGCCATGAGCCCCTTCATGAAAGAAACGGAGCTGAAAATGTAGGCCATACCAACCGCCAGCGAAACCGCGCCGCCCGGCCGTCCCTGGATCGTTTCACCCACCTGCGCAGCCAGCTGAGGAAGGTGTACCGGGGTCATGCCGAGGGCTTCATATGCTTTGGTCGCCGTATTGATTGCAAAGTAGTCGGCAGGCACGAGCACACAGGCCGCCACCAGGGCCATAATGGCGACGAAGCCTTCGACCAGCATTGCACCATAACCTACGAACAGAATATCCTTTTCGCTCGCGATCATCTTGGGGGTTGTCCCGGTACCGATGATTGCATGGAATCCTGACAGGGCCCCGCACGCGATAGTGATGAAAAGGAACGGAAATACGTTGCCGGGAATGATCGGTCCGCCGCCACCAACGTACTTGGTGATCGCCATCATCTCCAGATTCGGATGGACCAGGAAAATACCGACTGCGAGGGCGCCGATGGTGCCCAGTTTAAGATAGGTGGAAAGATAATCCCGGGGGCAGAGAAGCAGCCAGACGGGCAGAGCGGAAGCTACGAATCCATACAGGGGAATGAAAATTGCGCATTGTTTCTGAGTAAGGGTAAACAGGGCGGCAAGGCCCGGATGAGAAGCCACATAGGGTCCGGTAAGAATGACGATTGCAAGGAGCACAACACCGATGATGCTTCCGCCTTTTACGTCACCCGGTTTTATGATGTGCATCCAGACGCCCATGATGATCGCGATGGGCAAGGTCATAATAACCGTGTAGGCGCTCCAGGGGCTGTTGAACATTGCGTTTACGACGGCAAGGGAAAGTCCCGCCAAGGTAAGGATAAGAATGAAGAGTACTGCAAAACTGGCAACGACGCCTGCTCGTTTGCCGATTTCGGATTCGGCGATTGCGGAAATACTCTTGCCTTCATGCCGGACCGAGGCAAAGAGTATAACCATGTCGTGAACCGCTCCGGCCACGACTGCGCCGATAATGATCCACAGGGCGCCGGGCAGGAAACCGAATTGTGCGGCAAGAACCGGCCCGAGAAGAGGACCAGCTGCAGCGATTGCCGCAAAGTGGTGTCCGAAGATGACGTATTTGTTGGTTGCATGATAATCGTGCCCGTCTTCCATGGCGACTGCCGG
The DNA here is from genome assembly GCA_023416335.1 of Pseudomonadota bacterium. Next base: position 31,016 of record JAEZHY010000250.1, read on the forward strand.
CGTGGGACGATTGGGATCGATGCCCAGCACTTTGGTCGCAATGAAAAGGCCGTAAAAACGATAGGCCAGGGCAAAAACACAAGCAGCAATAAAAACAAGGGTCAACGCGTTCATTAGTTCTCCTTCCAGCAGAGGGTTTGAAGGGTGGAACCACAATCAGGAAGCTCATGATCAACTTGGCGGACTGCGAGGATTTCCGACCTGACTCGAGAAGTTTGGCCGGGGCAATAGGGGAGAATCATGTCTGACGGGATTGTTCAGATGGATCTGCTGCATTTGCTCTCCATCCCTTCTATTCGCTTATCGTATAAAATGGAGAGATGCATCGATTCAATCGAAGCCATGCCGACCGGTCGTATAAGTTTTTATGCGGCAAATGGAGAACCTGAGCGGCGGGAATGCGTGGGTGGGGTGAGTCGAGCCCTTTGCGGTTCATCTTTCAGTTTCGATTGCTTTGCGTGAGGCTACCGGAAACGCCCTGATGGATTTCACAAAAGGAGGGTGGCCCGGATTCCGTATTCGGGCGCATTAGCGCAAGAGGCAAACGGCGGAGTTTCCTGGAGATCTAGAGAGTATACACCCAAAGTCTTCGGCCTAACGGGCCGGGGTTCCCAAGAAGGACCTCATATACGTCAACTTAAGCCAACCGCTGGTTCCCAAGCTCCCTGCTTGGGAACCCCCGTTTGGGAAGCTCCGGCTTCCTCTCACAAAAGCCGCGCCTATCATTCAGCTTTCACCTTTCCGACAGAATTGCGAAATAATTTCGGTAAATTAGATTTGTTTGCCGCTTGGTTGAGGGGTCGATCTGCGGGAAAATGACGGGGTGGACGGGGCCGTTCCGGGCAATTCATCGCTCCCGGGGCCGTGGTTCCCAAGGAGGACCTTGGGAACCAGCGAAAATTTTTGCCTGACCCATTTACCACGCGAATCAACACTTTGAGCAACAACCCCGGGACCTTGAGAACCAGTTGAGGGGAGCGGAGCCATGGACCAGCGGGAGCGAAGCGGGAACACACGGAAGCTTCTTCTGTTCACTCTCATTTCACTTCCGTATGTCGGGTATTATCCTCAGTTCATTGTTCACTGCTCACTGTTCACTTCTCAATGGATTCTGGCATCGTCCGGATCGAGGCCCACCTTCGTGCTGCGGCGCTCGGTGATTACCGTATCGCGCCAGACGCCGTAATGGCGTGCAATGCGCTCCCTCCGGCCGGCAATGCGGAAGCCGCAGGCCAGTTGCACTTGAATGCTGTCGGTATTCTCGGGGAAAGTGCTGCCGCAGAGGGACCAGATCCCGTTGTCTTCCGATACTTCCACAAGTGCCTTCAGAAGTTCCCTGCCTATTCCGCGCCCGCGATGGGAAGCGGCCACGTAAAGACTCGTCTCGGCTACCCCGGCGTAGCAGGTCCGCCCGGAAACGGGCGACAATGCCGCCCAGGCAATTACCACACCCTCATCGCGGACTACCAGCCGGCACTGCGGGTTATGCGACTCGTTCCATCGCTCCCAGGTGGGGGCGTCTGTTTCGAAACTTGCATGGCCCGTGGCCAGTCCTTCCAGGTAGATTTCCCGAACCCTTTCCCAGTCTTTAGGCTGCATTTCAACAATATCATATTCCATCTTTTCGGCGTCCTCTCGCCTGACCGGTCAATGGAAATCGTTCTTCAAGACTCCTGCTATGCGTTCCTGGTCCTCGGCCTTGAGGTACGGGTGCATCGGCAGACTAAAAATCCGCTTCGCGTATTGCTCGCTTACCGGAAAATCTCCTTCCATATAGCCGAGATCTGCAAAAGCTTCCTGGAAATGAAGCGGCTTGGGATAATAGACGGCTGTCGGGATGCCGGCGTCTTTCAGACGGCGCAGCAGCTCCGGACGTTCGACTCCCTCCTTTGTGAGAACGGAGTATTGCGCCCAGGCGGACAGATATCCGTCCGGAATACCCGGGCAGATTACAGGAGAGTCATCGGAGCGGAGCAGCGATGTATACCGCCCGGCCACTTCCTGGCGCATCTGGATTTCTTCGGAGAAAATCGCAAATTTTTCGAGAAGCACCGCTGCCTGGATGGTATCCATCCTGCCGTTGATTCCGATCCTCACGTTTTCATATTTATCGGAACCCTGGCCATGCACGCGAAACGAACGGATTTTGTCGGCGATCGAGTCATCCGATGTGAAGCACATCCCGCCATCGCCGTAGCAGCCCAGCGGTTTTGCGGGGAAAAAGGAAGTACATCCCACATCGCCCATGGAGCCTGCCTTGCGTCCGAGACATTCGCCTCCGAACGATTGCGCCGCGTCTTCGATCAGGAAAAGCCCGTTTTCCCGGGCTATGGTGTCGATTGCGGCGTAATCCGCGGGCAGGCCGAAAAGATCGACACTGATTATCCCCCGTACCGGGAGCCCTCCTTCCAGGGCGCGAGCCGGGACAGGATAGACCCGTGGATTTCCCGCGGCAACCGCTTCGATCGCCATCTCTATCAGCACCGGATCGATGTTGAAAGTAACGGGGTCGATGTCAACGAAAACGGGAACCGCCCCGAGCAATGCAATTGCCTCGGCGGTTGCGAAGAATGTGAACGGGGTCGTTATGACTGCGTCCCTGGGTCCGATCCCGTAGGACATGAGGGCAAGAAGAAGGGCGTCGGTTCCGGAAGCGCACGATATGGCATGTTTCATGCCCGTGAAGGCGGCAAGCTCTGACTCCAGTTCGCCGATCTCCGGCCCCATTATGTACTGCCCGTGGTCGAGGACCGTTTGTATTCTGTTCTCGATTTTATCTCTGATACGCTTCTGCTGTAACGAAAGGTCGATGAACTGCATCATCCGGCTCTCCTCAGAGGCTGCAAACGGTAGAATAAAAAACGGCAGCCATCATAGCCTGTTGGGCCGACACTGTCAGCTCCAATTTCGAAGATTCAGGCCGAAGCCGGATTCTTCAACTTATAAGGCAGGCACCTTTTGATTTCAAATTAGTCGAAGCTTGTGATAGAGTTTACGTAACCTGGCTAAAATTACTGGTCTTGCACATGCTCGGAAATACCGCCTCAAGAACGCCCGACAATTCAGGCCCGGAGTACCTGCTTGGAAGAGATGATTTGTCGTTTCATAGCGCCTGATTTCGCTCCTTTCAGAAATGCACCGTATGAAACCTCAAACCAAAATCAAATCGCAGCTGCCTCCTTCTGAACAGAACCCGGACAGAAAGCACCCGGATGCCCAACGCGAGCTGACAACCGGCATACTGGCTGCGATGGAAGACGGAGTGTTTCTGATCGGCCCGCAACAGGATTTCGTCTATATAAACCCGGTTGCCGAAAAGGAATTTGGACCCGTGTCGGGGCGAAAGTGCCATGAATACTTTCATGGCAGGGCCGAGGTGTGCCCCTGGTGCGAAAGAGAAAAGATCGTACGAGGAAAATCTGTTCGCAGGATCTACACGGAATCCAAAACCGAAAGGATTTATGACGTATTCGAATCCCCGGTCGTAACTGCTGACGGCCTTGTAATGAAACTCGCTGTCCTCCACGATGTAACGCAACACAGAAAAGCCGAACAGGAACTGAAGCTGAACGAAATCCGGTTTGAATCCCTGGTGAAGCTCAGTCGAATGACCGACGCATCGGATTCCGAGATAGCCGAGTTCGCCCTGGAGCAGGCGGTACGGCTAACCGGCAGCCAGATAGGGTTTGTGGGATTCCCGGATGAAAATGAATCCATATCCATCCTACATGTCACAACCAGAAAATCCTTAATCAAAGTAACTCCGGAAATCCGTTCCCTGTTCAATCTCGACAGAGTCTGGACCGAGGCGGTCAGAAAACGCAAGCCCGTCATTGTCGGCGAATCAGAATCGGAAAGGTTCAAAACCGCCATCCCGCCGGGCTTTCCCAGGCTTGAGCGCATTCTCTGCGTCCCGGTGCTGAACGCCGGACGACTTGTCTTTGTCGCTGCAGTGGCAAATAAGCGCACGACATACAACAGCGCGGACTTGCGGCAGTGTTCGCTGCTGATGGACAGCATGGCGAAGCTGATCCAGAGAAGGAAAGACCAGGAGAAGTTAAGGGAATCGGAAGAACAGATGCGCTTTCTTGCGATAAGGCTCCTGGACTTTCTCGAAGAGGAACGGGCCCGGATTGCGCACGAGATCCACGGCGACATTGGGCAGGTACTGGCCGCAATGAAATTTGGTGTCGAGAACATCCTCAAGTCTGCGCGGGAAGGCGAAATCGAGCGGGCCATTCCCGTGCTCGAATCCTACATTGAGATGCTCATAGCCGGTATCGGGAAAGCCCGCCAGATGTACATGGACCTGAGGCCCACGGTTCTGGACGACTTTGGCGTAATCGCGGCGATCTTTTGGCTGTGTGCCCGCTTCCAGGAAGCCTACCCCAATGTGACGGTGGAGAAGGAGGTTCTGGTTGAGGAATCGGTCATCCCCGATCACCTGAGGCTTCCCATTTTCCGGGTAGCGCAGGAGGCCCTGACTAATTCGGCAGCACACAGCAGGGCGGATCGCATAAGGATCGCGATGGAAAGCGATGCGGATACGCTCCGGTTTGTTTTTTCGGACAATGGAGCCGGCTTCGATCTGAAGGAGATACTCACAGCAGGGTCCACCAAGAAAGGACTCGGCCTGGCCACAATGCGGGAGCGTACACAAATCACCGGCGGGACTTTCTTCATAGAATCCGCGGTCGGCAAGGGAACGCTTGTCAAAGCCTCGTGGAAGCTCGGAAAAGCGGGTGAGCGGAAAGAGTTGTTGCCTTCACAGTAATGAGTGTTTCGGGGTGGGGGGATTTATCCGAGTTCAGATTCACACGAATTCGGCCTGCCGGGTGGGGTTCCCAAGCCGGAAGGGGCTGTTGCCCAAATGGACATGAGCTTCTGTAGCGTGCATTTTGCGACCAAGCCCCCCCAACCCGTCATCCCGGCGGTGCTTTTAAGCCGGGATCCAGGGTTTTCAAGAGCTTGAATTCACTATTAATCCGCCCCAAAGGCCCTGGATTCCGGTTTCCACCGGAATGACGAAATCGTATCAGGTGCGCAATCTGAAGCTACCGCGGGGATTTGGGCAACAGCCCCCCCGGAAGCTTGGGAACCAGCGTTGGAAGGGTATCCGGACCTTCGCGATTCTTACGAACGCCTATCGATCTCCGGTTTTCTTTGCCTCGTGCTCGGTCAGTATATCGAAAAGAATCCCTGCTGCCCCGGCAGACAGCTTCTTGCACTTCATCATGTTCTCCTGCTCCCCGAATCCGTCCAGGATCTCCCGGCACCAGGCCGACCCGAAGGTCTCGATGAATTTTGCCCGGAACGCAGAGGCAAGCCCGTAAATTGTCTTCTTGTCCTCGCCGGGGTCCATTCGGCCATAGAGATAGCCGAGAGCGACTATCCCTCCCGTCAAAGCTCCGCAGGTCTCCCCTTTCGTGCCGCCGATTCCTCCCCCGAAACCGGACGCGACCATCGGAATCTCTCTTGACGACTCCCCGGCAAAAGCATCCGCAATAGTCTTTGAAACGGCTTCCGCACAGTGGAATCCCGATTGAAAATAACCGAACGCCCTGTCTTCGATGTCCGTTCTTTTCATTGCCTCCTCCTGTTTTTTGCAGCTCTGGATGCGCTATTGCAATTGAGGATGGAGGAAGGCATGATATAAATCAAATGAATTGATTTTATATCTCACATAACTGAGGATTATGTATGACTTCCCTGAACCTCAACCTGCTGCAGGTTTTTCATCTGGCAGCGGAACTGAGCAGCTTCACACGAGCGGCGGCAGCGCTCCATCTGACCCAGCCGGGGATAAGCAAGCACGTCAGGGACCTCGAAGAATATTACGGGACCCGGCTGTTCGACAGGCTGGGAAAGAAAGTGGCCCTGACGCATGCGGGCGAAATTCTGTACGGAACCACAAAAGCGGTCTTCGACCTGCTCGGCGAAACCCGGCTCAAAATCGATGACCTGGAAGGCCTGGCAGCCGGGAAACTCACGGTCGCAGCAACCATTACTGTCGGGACATACATCCTGCCCGGACTTCTGGCGGACTTCACACACGTGCATCCAAAAATCGAGTTGGCGGTAGATATGGCCCTGAGCGAACAAGTAGCGGAGAAGGTGCTGGACAACTCAGCAGAAATCGGCCTGATCGGTCACTCGATGAAGGACCCTAGGCTGGTCTCGGAAAAATTCCTGTCCGACGAACTGCTGCTGATAGTATCGAGCCGGCACAAGTGGGCACACCGCCGGAGGATTACGCCGGGCGAACTGTCCGACCAGCCCTTTATCATTTCGAAGGAAGGTTCCGGTACCCGCATTACCGTGGAAAAGAAATTCAGGGACAGCGGCATCGCTTTAAGGAGAGTGATCGAGTTCGGAAATACGGAAGGGGTAAAAAAGGCGGTCGAATCGAACCTCGGCATATCGATCCTGTCGAAACACACCGTTTCCAGGGAGATCGCAGTAGGCCTGATCATACCTCTTACCCTCCCCGGGATCGACATGGAGAGATCTTTTCATTTTATCTACAGGCGGGACAAATACATTACTCAGGCGATGAAGAGTTTCCTTGCGCTGCTGAAGGAGAGGGAAGCAAACAGATAGCTGTGGAAGGCTTCCGGCCTGAGGTTATTGTCATTCCAGGTGGAAACCGGAATCCGGCGGGGTCGCCGCATCCCCGATACGGCTTGAACGAGAATGAAACTTCGGTTCCCGTTATGTTGAGGCACGGTTTCCCGACCGTGCCTGCCGGGAGCCGTAAATGGCGGCGGTCGGGAAACCGTGCCATACTTTTGATATGAAATCACCGCGCTCCGCTCCCTCTACAGGGCTCCGCGAGACAAAAAAATCCGAATGGAACCGAGGTTCCATTCGGATTCAATTGCGATATCGAGCTGAAAGAAGCTATTGCTTCTTGTCAGGGGCCGGAGCTTTTTCCGGTGCCTTTTGCTGAGGCTGGGCTGCCGGCTGCCCCTTATCCGCAGTGCCGGTCTGACCTGATGCCGCTGCCGGAGGCTGAGCCGGCGCAGGGGCCTGCTGCTGGGCCGGAGGCGCAGTTTCGGGCTGAACCGGACGGGCTTCGGGAAGCTGAGGCTGAGCCGGTTGCGGTTGTGCCTGTTCCACCGGCGTATCCTTCATGATCGAACGGCTGCTGCCCGTAGTCGGCCTGTATGAGAGCAGAAGGCATGTTACCATAAAAACGACTGCTGCCCCTGTGGTCAGCTTGCTCATGAAGGAACTGCCGCCGCTGCTGCCGAAGAGGGTCTGCGAAGCGCCGCCGAAGGCTGCGCCCATTTCAGCTCCCTTTCCGGTCTGGAGCAAAACGATTGCGATCAGGGCAATACTGGCGACTACATGGAAAAATACAACGAATAAGTTCATTGGTTAATGCCGTTCTCCTAACTCTTAAACTGAATGAGGCGCTTGAACGAACCGACTTCCAGGCTCGCTCCGCCTATGAGGGATCCGTCTATATCGGGCTCGGCCATGAGCGCATCGACATTATCGGGCTTAACCGATCCTCCATACAATATTCTGACCTTATTTGCAACCTCTTTATCGAAAAGGCCCTCGACTCTTTGTCGAATAAAGGCATGGACCTCCTGCGCCTGGCCCGGAGTTGCCGTTTTTCCGGTGCCGATGGCCCAAACGGGCTCATACGCGATGACCAGTCGGGATACCTGATCGGGATTCAATCCTTCGAGGGCTCGATCAACCTGCGTGCCGACAACGTCGAAGGTTTTCCCCTGCTCTCGCTGATCTAAGGCTTCTCCGACACAAATAATCGGCAGCATGCCTATCTTAAGCACTGCCGCAGCTTTTTTCCGGACCATTTCATCCGTTTCGCCGAAAATATGCCGCCTCTCCGAGTGGCCGACGATCACGTAATCGCAACCGACACCTTTAAGCATAACCGGAGAGACCTCGCCGGTGAAGGCCCCTTTTTCCTCCCAGTAGCAATTTTGAGCGGAAAGGTTGTATCCCTTCCGATTGAGCAGTTTCCTCATCGCGTGCAGAGCGGTAAAAGGCGGGGCTATTACGACCTCGCGGTCTTCCAGCGGGCCGGTTTCTTCTTGAATTGCCTTAACAAAAGCAACGGCCTCGTCAACCGTTTTATGCATTTTCCAGTTGGCGGCCGCAATCGGTTTTCTGTTCGGGTTCATGGCAATCCTCTTTGGAGGGTATCTATCGGCCCGGAATCTTTCCCCATTGAATATGCGGGGTCCGGGCGAATCGTATGTTGATGGTATCAACCGTCAGGAAGCTCGCCTGTCGCACTCTTCCAGGGCGGCGACGCCCGGGAGGGTCTTGCCTTCCAGTAATTCCAGGAACGCACCGCCTCCGGTGGAGACGTAGCTTACCTTGTCTTCGGCATTTGCCTGCCTGATTGCCGCAGCGGAGTCCCCGCCGCCGATAACGACGAGCGCATCGAGAGATCCCAGAAAATCGGCAATGGCAAACGTGCCCTTATTGAAGGGCGGGGTTTCGAAAACTCCCATGGGACCGTTCCAGACAATCGTTTTACAGCTCTTCAGGACAGACTCGAAGACCTGAATGGACTGGGATCCGATATCCAGGATGAGCGTATCTCCCGGGACCTTGTCGATCGAAACCTGCCGAACGTCCCCTGAGTCGTCTTTGCTCGCCGAGACCACCGCATCGACAGGCAGGTAAACCTTTACACCCTTTTTCGTCGCGGTGTCGAGAAGCCGGGCCGCTGTTTCGATGTAGTCGTCCTCGACAAGCGATTTACCGACCTCCTTGCCCTGCGCCTTGAAGAAAGTGTTCGCCATGGCGCCGCCGATAACGAGGTAGTCGGTCTTTGAGATCAGATTTTCAAGGACGCCTATCTTGGTCGATACCTTCGCGCCTCCGACCACCATCGCCAGAGGCCGCTGCGGATTCTCCATGGCTTTCTTGAAGTATGCCAGTTCCTTTTCCAGCTGGTAGCCGGCCGCGCAAACGGGAACGAGGTGGGTGATCCCTTCGACTGAAGCATGGGCGCGATGCGATGCCGAAAAGGCTTCGTTAACATAGACTTCTGCAAGCTCGGCAAGTTGTCCGGAAAAGCCCGGATCGTTTTTTTCCTCTTCGGGGTGGAACCGGAGGTTCTCCAGCATGAGCACCTCGCCTTCTCCGAGTTGCAGGGCCTGCTTCTTCACTTCCAGGCCGACGCAATCGGAAGCGAGCGGCACCGTCTTACCCAGCACGCGACCGAGATACTCCGCTACCGGCTTCAATGAAAACTCCGCGACCACTTTCCCTTTCGGCCTTCCGAGATGGGTAGCCAGAATCAGCTTGCCGCCCGACCGGAGTACCTTGTCGATGCTCGGCATTGCTGCACGGATGCGGAGGTCGTCCTTCACGTGCCCTTCCTTGTCCAGGGGCACGTTGAAATCGACCCGCATGAATACGCGCTTTCCTTTCAGATCGATATCGTCGAGAGTTTTCATTCCCGAAATTCTCCTTCATGAACGGATGCAGGAACTCGAAAACGAAGGCCGCGTGCGATCGGCCTCCGTTCCGCTCAGTCTTCCGATGCCCGGATTTGCGGCTTTTTTCCAGGCTCCGAATATCGAGACGCAATCACGCCGGTCGGTTTACTCGAGCGATTTTCCCACCATCACTGCGAGGTCGGCAGCCCTGCTCGAATAGCCGTATTCGTTGTCGTACCAGCTGAATATCTTGACCATTCGCCCGGCCATTACGTTCGTGAGTTTCGAATCCACGCTCGAGGAGAAATAGGAATGGTTGAAGTCCACCGATACAAGTTCCTCGGTGACATAATTCAGGATGCCCTTCAACGGTCCGTTTGCGGCATCTTCGAGGACCTTGTTCACTTCCTCTTTGGTGACGTCCCGGCCCACCCTGCAGACGAGGTCCACCAGCGATACATTCGGAGTGGGCACGCGGATCGCAACGCCGTCAAGTTTGCCTTTCAGGTCCGGAATGACTTCGGCTACCGCCCTGGCCGCTCCCGTAGTGGTCGGAATCATGGAAATTGCAGCGGCCCTGGACCTCCGCCTGTCGCTGTGCACCGCGTCCAGGAGGCGCTGGTCCATCGTGTAAGAATGGATTGTGGTCATGAGTCCATGTTCGATTATGAACCTGTCGTGCAGAAGAGCGGCGATCGGAGCAAGACAGTTCGTCGTGCAGGAAGCGTTCGAAACGATGTTGTGAGTCCGAGGATCGTAGGTACCCTCGTTTACGCCGATTACGAAGGTTGCGTCCATTCCCTTCCCCGGGGCCGTGATAATCACCTTTCGAGCCCCGGCGGTCAGATGTTTCTCAGCTCCCTCACGGCTGGTGAACCGGCCGGTGCCTTCCAGAACGACGTCTATCTTGAAATCCCTCCAGGGCATCTGGGCGGGATCGGTTATCTTCAGACATTTAATGATCTTGCCGTCAACGGAGAGTTCATCCTCGGTGCCCTTGACGTCATGCTGCCAGACGCCGTGGACCGAGTCGTACTTGAGCAGATAAGCCAACTCGGAGGGCGCGGTCAGATCGTTTATGGCAACTACTTCCAATGGGAGATTCCGGTCTTTTATCACTTTGAAGATGGTGCGTCCGATTCGTCCGAAACCGTTAAGCGCGATGCGAATAGCCATTTACTATCCTCCTTGGGGGGTTTTAAGAACGATTCTCGGGGGGCTTTCCCCAAATCTTTCAGGCGTTCACCAATCAATCTATATATTAACTACGTAAGTTTACAGTAGACTTGCAAAAATTAAACCCGAGCATTCGGCCAAAAACGGCACCAGTTGGATGAATTTCTAGAGCGTTCTGGTTCATCTTGTTCAGATCGCCAATTTGCTTATTGATTTCGCCTCGCTACGAAAAATGAACCGCTCCCGCCCGCTAATCCTTCTACATAGCGAGTCATATGTCTTCAAAGCTCTGGATGGGAGTAGGATAAGAATGAATATTGTGAAAGAAAAGAGGAACGGCGGTTTCCGGCAGTCACACGAATACCGGCTTCGGGCATGTAGATCACCGGACATTGATGAATGACATTCTCATCTCGCTGCCGGGATGACGATTTCGACGGTGCGCAATATGTGTGGGTAGCCCGGATTTTTGAATCCGGGCGCGAAGGGCAAGAGGACAAACGAAGAAACTGCCCTGGAAGCGACGAAGTACAGCCCCGAAACCATCCGGCCTGCCGGGCAGGGTTCCCAAGCCGGGGCTCATATACGTCAACTTAAGCGAACCGAGGTGTTTCTTGCGCTGAAAGCGCTAAATAATTTCAGCCCGGGGTCAGCGGAGCGCCACCCCGGGAGAGGACCGGCAGCATCCAACCACGTCTACCCTGAAAGGGTTAAATAGAATGTTCCCAATCAGCAGAGATTTGCGAAAGGGAACATCTTATATAACCCTTTCAGGGTAAATGGAAATTCGTCGTCGGTCCTTTTTCCCAGGGTGCTACCCTGGGCTGGAATTATTTTGCCCCTTCAGGGCAGGGAATCTCTCAATCGTTCCATCTCGAAGCTTTTCAATCCCTTTTCGCTAAAGTTGACGCGAATGAGCCGGATTGGGACCAGCGATTTGTTTGCGATCAGTGATTTCAGCTGCCGGTTTGTCCAGACAGGCAGGGTGGGCACAAGCTTCATCGTTCCCACCGCCCCCCTTGCGATCAAGCATGGCGAATGTGATGCTCATCAGGCAGGCCGTCTGGTGTACGCGCCTGAAAGATCAGATTAGGTTCGATCTACTTTCCGGGCAGGTCGATAGCGACCTTAAACCCCGCCTTTAAGCCCAGCGCATCGGCGGCGCTGCCCTGGTTTACGGCAATCTCGATAAACCCGCTGCTCCCGGCCAGCGCCAGGACCTCTCCCGGTCGCCCCGTCCCGTAGGTATCATATATTGAGGATACGACGGTTTCCCCAACGCGAACAGCCCAATTTTGAGCGGGCGCCTGCTCCTCCAGTTCCTCCAGGGTAATGTTCGTGATTGCATTTCCGAAATGATCGATATGGATTATCTCCCCCTCGATTCGTCGGCTTCCAACTACCGGTGCGCTCCACGGGAGCGTCACAGGCTCGCACACCGGCCCCAGGGACTCGAAAGACTCTCCCCGAGTGAGATACGCCGCGGCGGGCGCAAATATGTCACGGCCGTGGAAGGTCATGCTCACCGGCTCACGCCTGAATCGGGGGTTTTCGAGAACTCTCGCCTCACTGTTCTTCTCTTTTCGCAGGATGAAAGAGAAAATCCCGTTATCCGGCCCCACGAAAAAGCAGGAAGGAGTCCGGACCGCAATTGCCCGTCTCCCGGTCCCTACCCCTGGATCGACAACGGCAAGATGGACTGTCTCGTCCGGGAAGTATTCATAGGTGGTGAAAAGGACGAAGGCGGCAGACCGCACGTCCTGGGGAGGTATGAGATGGGAGATGTCCACCGGGGTTGCCTCCGGGTTTATACCCAGAATTACCCCTTTCATGCTCGCAACGTAGCCGTCCCTGAGCCCGAAATCCGTCAAGAGTGTGATTATCGAAGCCATATCCTCCACCTCCACAAAACCTGTGTGGCTAATGCCTTCGTTGCAGTTCCCGGTCTCCCGTTCAAAAGCCTGTTGCCTGATAAGGCCAAAGGGATTGAAGGGCAATAAACGGGAGAGTATCCCCTCCGTCATCCCTTGTTTGAGTGCTTTTGAGCCGGGATACAGAGCATTTGGGTAATGAATTCACAAGTGATCCCCCGGGAGCCTTATGAAACTTCAATCCGGAATCGGGGGCGCGTTTTCCCGACCGCAACTTTTTTAGTTCCAGGCCGGCACGGTCAGGAAACCGTGCCTGAACTCAACGGGGCTTTCCACTCAAACGCGAAGTTTTCATTCCCGTTCAAACCGCAGGATAGTTAACGAGAGAGTATCACATCCGTCCCGGCAGTTCTTGAGCCGGGATCCAGAGTTTTTAAGCCCTGCATTCATGAGAAATCCCCCCCGGGGCTTGGATTCCGGTGTGAACTTGTCCTGATCGAAGAGAAGGGCCGGAATGACGGCAATGGAAGCCCCTGTGCCATTCGAGGCCACCACGGCCCCTCTTGTCTTTCGGCCCCGGGCAGCAAAAAGAGGCCGCATGGGCCACCCTACCCCGTTCCAGACCAATCGGGGTCCCGCCGATGCGTGGACCGCCCCCCAAAGACATGGTGAAAATTTTTCTATATTTTGCTAATCATGTGTCAAAGAATCCAACGGTGCCGTTTCCAGATGATTAATACGAGAAATGCATCCGGCACTGCAACGGAATTCCCGAAGGTAAGTTATCTGTTATTAGCTGTCATCCCCAGAGGAGGAGACGCACATGGCGAATTGGGAAACTCCCGGAATAGACGAACTGCTGCAATTTGCAAAGGAAACGGTCCGAAGCGCGGGCGAGAAGGCCCTCACACTTTACGGCAAAGGGAATCTGCAGGTGAAGTTCGACGAAAAGCTGGTCACCGAAGCCGAACTCACCCAGGTGGACTTCTTCAAGGCCAGGCTTGCTTCGGTATTTCCGGGTCACGGCGTACTGGGAGATCCCCTTCCAACAGAAGATTACGTCCATGGAGAGAAGCGATATCTCTGGATTTACGACCCTCTGGACGGTGTTGCCAATTTCCAGGCGGGAATTCCGATCTGGGGCGTATCTCTGGCACTCCTGGAAAATTTTTGGCCGGTGTTCGGCGTGACTTATATGCCTGTGACGGACGATCTCTTCTACGCGGTTGTCGGCCAGAAAGCGTACTGGGGCGACAAGGAAATCCGGATTCCCGATACCGGTGAGATCAGCAACGAGAGTGTGCTCCTGACATACTCCCGCTTTCATAACCACTACCATTCGACCTTTCCCGGCAAGATCAGGAACCTCGGATCGACCTCCGCACATATTTCTTACGTCGTTCGCGGACGCGCGGAAGCGGCTCTCCTTTCCAACGTCTCCTACAGGGACCTTGCTGCGGCCCAGATCATTCTCATGGCGGCCGGCGGCAAGATTCACAGGCTGGACGGCAGGGAGTTTCACCTGAGCGATTACCTGAGCGGGCAGAGAATCGAAGAGCACCTGATTGCGGCCCCGGAAGGCTCTTTCGAGTCGATCCGGGTGTACCTGAAAAGGACGGATGAAAAGCAGGAATAGCGCTCCAATATAAGAGGACGATCTGTACCCGCACCTGCTGAAGACGGAGGGAGAAAGGGCCGCTGCTCCCCGAGTTTTTCTCTGTTCACTGCTGACTGTTCACTGTTCACAAAAAAAAGCCCGGGCGGGGCAGCCCGGGCTCCTGGAGAGGGATAAAAACACTTGAGGGGATGCTATAAGTAACGGCACGCAGTGGCGGCAACTTTAGCTAAAAATTCAATAGTTTAAAAAAATTTCACCAGATATCTCGCACCTACCCGATTTTTGACTGACTACGAGTCGGCAGAAGTACGCGGAGACTCAATCCTGCACCGAGAGGTCGGAAAAGACCCTACCCCCCTGCCCCTCGCAGCTTTCGCACCTCGCCTACCCGAATCGTCACCTTCTGGGCATCGAAGAACTCCAGCAGCGGAATCGTATATTTCCGGCTGACCTGGGTCATCTCCTTGAATTGCGGCGTCGTTATCTCTCCATGCTCCTTCAGCCAGGCCACGAGCCTCTTTTGCAGTTCGGCCATGGGAGCCGTATGGAAGAGAATGTCCTCTTTGGTTTTCACGAGGATGCCTTTTCCCAGCATCCATTCGAGCACTTCCTGGTGCTGTTTGGGGGTCCCGGGAAGGTTTGGGGCAATGTCTTTGAAAAAAGGCGGCTGGAGTCCGGACTCCTGGAAAGTCTTTTCGATCTTCTGCTTGATGATCTCTTCTTCTTTGGTCAAGGCGACCTTGTGCGTGGTCAGACGCACCCACTCCATCTCCTGCGCCAACAGCTCCGCCTCGGCAAGCTGCCTGAGAACGAAGTTGTACAGTTTGACATCGATGGGCTTTGCCAGCAGGGCCGGGATCTCCTCTTTGGGCATACCGGCCTTGAGCGGAAAGCGCTTGTGGTAGTCTTCGAGGATGGCCGTGATGGATTCTTTTATTTCATTTATTGCATCCGGGTGAATCAGTCGCCGGTTTTCCTTGTCAAAGAGAATCGCCTTCTTCGTGCTGGTGAACTGCTGGAGCATTTTTTCCAGGAATTTCTGGGGCACATTCGTCCTGATGCGGAGTTCGGCTTCCCCGATTCCCGCCCAGCCTGCATCCTGGAGATGCCACAGGATTATGTCGGAATCCGAGCTGTTGAAAAGAACTTCGAGAGCGCGCGCGGCCTCCCGCTTGGCCGATCCCTTATGCTTGCGGGGAAGCGGATGAAGGATCGTCCCGCCGCCGATCGTCTGTACCGGGGAATAGGACCGGAGCACGAACCGATCTCCGCGAAGCACTGCGGTCGGCTGGTCGAGCCTCACCTGGGCGAACGTCCTTTCGCCGGGTTTCAGCTCCTCACGGTCGAGAAGGATTATGGTTGCGAGATGTTCGGCCGTTCCGGTGTGGAAGCGGATTTTTGCCCTGTGTTTCAGAGGCCGTGGAGTGCTTTTCAGGAGTTCCAGTTGGATATCGATCATATGTGACGAGGCAAGCGCTCCGGCTGAAGCGACGACGTCTCCACGCTGGATGAGGGCGCGCTCCATTCCCTGCAGGTTGACGGCAGTCCGCTGACCGGGCAGGACTTCCTGGACGTCCCCCCCGTGGACCTGCAGCCCCCGGACCTTGCTCTTCAATTCCGAAGGGTAGATGATGACGGAATCGCCTATCTGCAGCTTGCCGGAAATACTCGTGCCGGTGATTACCGTCCCGAAGCCGCGCATCGTGAACACGCGGTCTACGGGAAGCCGGAAAGGACCGTCCGAGCTTTTCGGCTCCACCTGCGAGAACAGGCGTGCAAGCGATTTCCTGAGGTCCTCTATGCCCTCTCCCGTTGCGGCCGATACCGGCATGATTTCGCAGCCTTCCAGGAACGTGCCTTTCAGGAATTCGACGATGTCCTCGCGCACCATTTCGAGCCAGTCCGGATCGTCCACGAGGTCGGTCTTCGTGAGCACGACAAGGCCCTTCTTTACCCGCAGCAGTTCGCAGATTTCCATGTGCTCGCGGGTCTGGGGCATAATACCTTCATCGGCAGCAATTACGAGCGCCACCAGATCGATTCCCGTGGCACCGGCAACCATGTGCTTGACGAATTTTTCGTGCCCGGGCACATCGACTATCCCGAGGCGATCACCGCCTGGAAGATCCATGTGCGCAAATCCGAGTTCGATCGTAATGCCCCGGAGTTTTTCCTCCTTGAGCCGGTCCGTATCGATTCCCGTAAGGGCCCTGATGAGTGAAGTTTTGCCGTGGTCGATATGACCGGCCGTTCCCAGTATGACCTGTTTCATGGGTTGTCTTCCCGCTCCGGCATTATTATAGGATGAAATTCTCGAGCAAATTAGCAGATCGGCCTTGCCCGGCACAAGTCGAAATCGGAAATGGGAAGCTTTCGTTCAAATGCAGGGTCTTCAATTGAATCCGACAAAACTGTGTGTCCCGCCCCTTCCCTTTCTGACTGCCATTGCGATATTAGAACACTTTCGAGATAATGAATAAAGGCTTGGGGCGATTCCCGGAAGTGATTTTCCGGAGCAGACCGCCCTCAGCCCGATTTCGATTTCCGCCGCCAACCCCCGATAACCGTTTGACATTTTGGGAGCGCGGATATTATTCTTCCGTGATTTCAAGAACGAGGGAGAGAGCCAAATGAGTTTCAATATTGCCGAACGGAGCCGAATGCACCGGCTGCCGCCCTATGTGTTTGCTGAAGTAAACGCCTTGAAAATGCAAAAGCGGTGGGCCGGAGAAGACATTATCGATTTGGGAATGGGCAACCCCGATCTGGCCGCACCCAAACATATAATAGACAAATTGGTCGAAGCGGCAAAGAAGAAACACAACCATCGCTACTCTGCGTCCCGCGGCATAACAAAGCTCCGCGAGGCGGTGGGCGAATGGTACAAAAGAAAATACGACGTCGATATCGACCCGGAAAAAGAGGCCGTCGTCACCATAGGCGCCAAAGAAGGTCTGTCTCACCTTGTGCTCGTGCTCATCAACCCGGGAGACGTCGTCTTTGCGCCAAACCCCACCTACCCTATTCACCCTTATTCCGCGATAATTGCGGGAGGCGATGTGCGCTCGGTGCCTATAGGCCCGCACCGCAACTTCATGGAAGACCTTCAGATAGCCTTTAAGCAGACCTGGCCGAGGCCGAGACTTCTGATTATCTCTTTTCCGCACAACCCGACAACTGCGGTCGTCGACCTCGACTTCTTCCGCAAGATCGTGGATTTTGCCAGGGAAAACAAAATCATGGTCATACACGACCTGGCCTACGCCGACCTGGCATTCGACGGCTATAAAGCTCCGAGTTTTCTTCAGGTCCCGGGAGCAAAGGAAGTCGGCGTCGAGTTTTTCTCCATGTCCAAAAGCTACAGCATGGCCGGGTGGCGAGTCGGATTCTGCGTCGGAAACCCGGAGATGGTCGGGGCGCTTACCCGCATAAAAAGTTACCTGGATTACGGCGTATTCCAGCCCATCCAAATCGCGGCAACGGTTGCTCTCAAAAGCGACCAGTCGTGTGTCGATGAGATCGTTTCAGTTTATCAGAGCCGGCGGGATATACTGGTGGACGGGCTGAACCGCATTGGCTGGACCACCGAAAAACCGAAGGGCACCATGTTCGTGTGGTCGCAAATCCCGGAGCAGTTCCGCTCGATGGGATCGGTAAAGTTCGCCAAGTATCTCATTGAAGAGGCCAAAGTGGCGGTTTCGCCCGGCCTGGGATTCGGTGAGTACGGCGATGAATATGTCCGGTTTGCCCTTGTGGAAAACGAAATGCGCACGAAGCAGGCAATCAGGGGCATGCGGCGTGCTCTTCAGAAGACCCTTGCACCTCAGAAGCGGGCCTCTGCACTCTAGTGACGGTTTTCGAACCGGAGCTTCCGGAAGAATTATATTTAACCGCGGCAGTATAGTCCCATTCCCGCAACCTTTTACCTGCCCCATGCATCCTGATCGGATGAGAGGCAGCTTTTTTCATTCAGAGGGTGGCAATGCAGAAGATCGGCGTAGGACTGGTTGGCTGGGGAACAGTCGGGAGCGGAGTTGTTAAGGTGCTCCTGGAGAACGCAAAGGCAATTGAAAGCCGGGTTGGAGTGCCTCTCGAACTGCGGCGGATTGCGGACCTGGACCTCGAACGCGAAAGACCGGTTTCGGTCCCGCGGGAAATGCTCACTACGAACGCCGACGATATTCTGACGGACCCGGATATTCAGATTGTGATCGAACTGGTCGGCGGCCTGGGCTTTGCCAAGACGGTTATAAAGAAGGCCCTCGAGAACGGGAAATATGTAGTTACCGCCAATAAGGCCCTCCTCGCCCATGACGGCAACGAACTGTTCGGTCTTGCACTGGAGAAAGGCCTGTCGATAGGGTTTGAGGCATCCGTCGGAGGCGGCATCCCTCTCATCAAATCGCTCCGTGAAGGTCTTGCGGCCAACCGGATCAAGACGATTTTCGGGATCCTGAACGGTACCGCAAACTATATTCTCACCCGCATGACGGACGCAAAGCTCTCCTTCAGCGAAGCGCTGAAGGAGGCCCAGGAACTTGGCTACGCCGAAGCCGATCCGACACTGGATATCGAAGGCATCGATACGGCCCACAAACTCGCCATTGCCAGCGCTCTGTCCTTCGGAACCCCGATACAGTTCGAAAAGGTCCATATCGAGGGGATTTCCGGAATCGATCCGCTGGACGTGCAGTATGCTGAAGAGTTCGGCTACCAGCTCAAGTTGCTGGCGATTGCCAGGAGTTCAAACGGCCGCCTGGAGATGCGCGTGCATCCGACCCTCATTCCGCGCAATCATGTGCTTGCAAGCGTCAAAGGCGCCTACAACGCGGTTCATATCGAAGGCAATGCGGTGGGAGATATCATGCTCTACGGCATGGGCGCGGGCATGATGCCGACCGGCAGTGCGGTTGCGGGCGATCTGGTCGATGTGGCCAGGGACATCCTCAACGGCACCCCCCAAAGGATACCTTCCCTCGCCTTTCAGCCTGACAGGCTTCAGAACATTGAAATCAAGCCGATATCGGACATTTCGACCTGCTACTACTTCCGATTTGCCGCGCTGGACAGACCTGGCGTGCTTTCGAAGATTTCCGGCATACTCGGAAAGCATGAGATCAGCATAGCGGCGGTCATCCAGAAAGGCCGTCATGCACAGGAATCCGTACCATTGGTCATGATCACTCACGAAGCCCTGGAGAGAAACGTCAGAAAAGCGCTGGAAGAAATCGACAACCTCGACGTGGTCCTTGCTCCGACGCCTCTGCTGCGCATCGAAAACCATGGTTGAGAACCTCGGGCAAGAGATCTGTAAACGTAATCCAGTGATGGCTGTTTAGGTACTATGGACGATAAATTCGTAATTCTGGTCGGCGACGGAATGGGGGATTACCCGAACGACCGGTTGGGAGGGCTTACGCCTCTTGAGGCGGCTCAAACTCCCAATCTGGACCGGCTTGCCGGAATCGGGCAAATGGGGACCGTGCTAACAGTACCAAAAGGCATGGACCCGGGAAGCGACGTAGCGAACATGAGCCTCCTCGGGTACGATCCCGCTATCTATCACACCGGCAGGGGACCGCTCGAAGCTGCGAGCATGGGAGTACAACTTCACCCCGATGACGTCGCTTTCAGGTGCAATATTGTATTCCTGGATGAAGACGGTTCCGGCCGGGTGCTCATGGGAGACTACTCCGCGGGACATATTTCCACTGCCGAAGCGAACGAACTCGTTTCAGCCCTCCAGGGCGCCGTATCGGAAACGCCGCTGAAGCTCTATCCCGGCGTAAGCTATCGCCACCTGCTCGTCTGGAGAGGTGGGCCGGATCGCCTCAAAATGACTCCTCCACACGACATAACAGGCATGGCGATCGCTCCCTATGACGCCGTTGCGTCCGAACCGGTCCTGCACTCTTTCGCGACTGCGGCGGCAAGGATTCTGAAAGACCATCCGGTGAACATCAGGCGAAAGAGCGAGGGCAAAAAGCCGGCCAATGCCGTCTGGCCCTGGGGACAGGGGAAAGCTCCATCTATGCCGAAGCTTCGCGACCGGTTCGGAGTCGAAGGCGCAATGATTTCCGCGGTCGACCTGCTCAAGGGAATCGGAGTGTATGCCGGCCTGGAGCCAATAGATGTTCCGGGGGCGACGGGATACCTCGATACTAATTTCGATGGAAAAGTCGCGGCGGCTCTTTCGGCCCTCGAAAAAGGAAATTTTGTATTCCTGCACCTGGAAGCCCCGGATGAAGCTTCGCACGAAGGAAGCCTGGAAAAGAAGCTGGAAGCCATTCAAAAGTTCGATGAACGAATTGTCGGGCCGATGCTGGAAGGATTGCGCAAGTACCCAAGCGTGAAAGTCCTGGTCTCTCCCGATCACTATACGCCCATTTCGAAGCGGACTCATTCAACCGATCCGGTGCCTTTCATCATGGCAAAGCTGGTTTCGGGCAGCATTGCAGCCGGCTCGGGCAGAAAATATTCCGAGCGCGAAGCCGGCGCAACCGGACTGCAACTCGGTTCGGGAGTGGAACTGTTCCGCGCTTTTATGGAGATGTGATGCCGCGGCGGCCAATGCCGCCATGCTCGATCCAGGAGAGGAAAACTCGAAAATTGGCTTCTGAGAATCAATTCAGAGTCACTTACGGCGATACCGACGCAATGGGTTTTGCCTATTATGGCAATTACCTGAAATGGTTCGAAACAGGACGTTCGGAGTGGTTCCGGTGCACGGGAAAGAGCTATCGTGAACTGGAAAAGGGAGGCATTTTCCTGCCGGTCGTCGAGGCCCATTGTTCATACATAAAGCCGGCCTTCTACGACGACCTGCTCACGATCAGGACTTCCTTCAGATTTGCCGGTCCCGCCCGCCTGAGATTCGACTACGAAATTTTCCGGCAGGATGAACTCCTCACGGAAGGGTACACCCTGCATGTCTGTATGAACAGCGACAAGAAAGTGCAGAAACCGCCGAAGTTTCTTCGGGACCTCCTGGTCGCAGCACAGGATAAGTAAAGACGGCAGGTCGTAGGATGGGTGGGAGCGAAGCGGGAACCCATCGGTTTTAGAGTAAACGGCGAGCCGGGTAGGGTGGGCACCGGCTTTTCGGGTGCCCACCGTCCGGCCAATCCGATATTTTCGTTCCGAGGGGGGCAGTGGGCACGATAAAACCCAATGTTGTTGCTTTAAGGAAATACGCCGCTGGTTCCCAAGGTCCGCCTTGGGAACCCCGCCCCGGCAGGCTGGATAGTATCCGGTACGTGCTGTCCAAAATACTTGGCCTACCGGGACGAGGTTATTAAAGCAACAATATTGACGATAAACCCGTGCCTACCCTGCCTTGTTCACCGTCCACCGCTTCGGACCTTGAATTGAAGTTTCATGTGCCTGCCGGGCTGCGGGCTCAGATATCCGATATGAGGAAAATATGATTATATTCCCGGCCATTGACCTGAAAGGCGGACTTTGCGTCCGACTTATGCAGGGTGATCCCGACCGCGCTACGGTTTACGGAAAGGACCCGGTTGCCGTCGCAAAGCACTGGGAGTCGGAAGGAGCGGAATGGCTCCATCTGGTAGACCTGGACGGAGCATTCACGAAAGTCCCCGCAAACCGGTCGATCATACTTAAAATCGCGGAATCGGTTTCCATCCCCGTCGAGGTCGGCGGCGGGATTCGCTCGCTGGAAAACGTGGATGACTATCTTTCATCCGGAGTTGCACGGGTCATTATCGGAACGGCCGCACTGAGGCAGCCGGAAATCCTGGAAGAAGCCTGCCTCCGCCATCCCGGAAAAGTTGCTTTGGGGCTCGATGCGCGTGACGGACGTGTTGCGGTCGAGGGCTGGAAGGAAGCCACGGATACGGACGCGGTCTCGCTGGTGCTCCGGTTCGCCAAACTTCCGCTCGCCGCGGTGATATACACGGACATCCACAGGGACGGCATGCAGACCGGGGTCAACATCGAGGCCACGCAACGGCTGCTCGAAGACACGGGCGTCCCGGTGATCGCTTCCGGCGGAGTCTCCACCCTCGAAGACATCAAAAAGCTGCTGCCGCTCGTTCCCCTGGGGCTTCAGGGAGTGATCACCGGCAGGGCTATCTATGAAGGCACGCTC
Organism: Pseudomonadota bacterium; assembly: GCA_023416335.1. The sequence continues at coordinate 53,225 of JAEZHY010000250.1, forward strand.
GATCTCCGCGAGGCAATCGCCCTGAGCCGCTGACGGGAACGCGGATTTCGAATCACTTTCGAAAGTGAGGTCCGACATGGAATTGCAGCAAAGAATCGAACAGGCTCTGAAGAATGCGATGCGCGAAAAGAGCGAAGTCAAGCGGGACGCCATCCGCATGCTCCTGACTGCGCTGAAGCTAAAAGAAAAAGAAATCAAGCGCCAACCCGACGAAGCGGAAATCCAGCAGGTGATTTCCTCGCTCATTAAGCAGCGCCGCGATTCCGCCGAGCAGTACAAGGCGGGCGGACGCGCAGATCTTGCCGCGAAGGAAGAGGACGAGATCCGCATTCTCCAGGAGTTTCTGCCACAGCAACTCTCACCCGAAGAACTGGAGAAACTCGTCGCCGAGGCCGTCGCCGAATCCGGCGCCGTGTCCCCTAAAGAGATGGGCAAGGTCATGAAACTCCTGATGCCGAAAGTGGCCGGACGGGCCGAGGGCAAAACAGTAAACGAACTGGTTCGGCAGAAACTCGGCGGCTAGCAAGAGTACCTCAGAAAAAAGTCACAAAATACTTGATTTGAAGGTAACCGAAGGCTAAAAATCAGTACTTTTCTTCGTTGAGTTGGTAATAGCCTTTTCCCCTTCTCCAAGCAGGCTGGCTGAGGTGACTGTTTCCGGTATCGCCACTCTTGTTAAGCAGGCAGTGGACATAGTCGATGTGATAGGCCGGGTGGTCCCGTTGCGCCGTTCCGGAAATCGTCATGTCGGTCTATGCCCGTTTCACCAGGAAAAGACTCCATCCTTCCAGGTGGATGCGGAGAACCAGCTCTACTATTGTTTTGGATGCGGCAGTGGAGGCGATGTCCTCAGTTTTGTAATGAGGCATCAGAACCTTGGGTTCTCCGAAGCCGTAAAGTTTCTTTCCGAACGCTACAACAT
>JAEZHY010000230.1 GCA_023416335.1 Pseudomonadota bacterium
GCCGACTTTGATGTCCTTCGATGCGGCCATGATCCTTTCGACGACCCGGTCGTAAATCTCGGGCACCGCGGCTACGATCGAACCGGCCAGGCAGCGCTGCCCCGCGGAACCGTAACAGGAATGGATATAGTTCTCGATGAACACATCCATCTGTGCATCTTCCATGACCACCAGGTAGTTCTTCGCCCCGGCCAGAAGCATGGTCCTCTTTCCGGCCTCTCCGCATTTTGCTCCGATTTTCTTGGCCGTAGGGGTCGATCCGACGAGACAAACACCGCTCACCTTCGGATGCGAGTACCAGACCTCGGGCACGTTCCGGTGCCCGTGAACTATATTGACAACTCCGGGAGGCAATCCGATGTCGGTCAGGATGTCGCCCACCTTCTGCATGAAAAGAGGCGACTGTGTGGAAGGTTTGAAAATGAATGTATTGCCTACGCCTATGGCGAAAGGAACGAACCATCCGAAAACCAGTCCGGGGAAATTGAAAGGTGCAATACCGCCAAAAACGCCCAGGGGCTCGCGGATCACTCTGCCGACAATGCTGCCGGAAATACCGGCGAGAGTATCACCCTGAATCAAAGTCGGGATGCTGCATGCCGTTTCGATTATCTGCATTACCCGGAGCACTTCGCCGCGCGCTTCGCTGATATGTTTGGCCTGGTCGATAGCGATCGAAAAGGCCAGCTCTTCCAGGTTTTTCTCGAACGCCTCACGAAGCGCGAAGAGGTAACCAACCCTTTTCCCGATCGACTGACGACGCCAGGAATCATATGCCTTATGCGCCGATTCAATGGCCGCAACCGAAGTCTCGCGCGAAGAAACCGGCACTTCACCGATTACTTCGCCAGTTGACGGATTGTACAGCGGCTCGTAATCAACTCCCGATTCCTCCACCCACTTGCCATCGATGTAGTTCTTTATCCGGACGAACTCCATATTCCGCTCTCCCTCCTGAGATTCAACTTGTCGCATAAGTCCGGGATTGTCGCCCGGAGTGGAATTAACCACGTCCGGGCGACAGGTGATCATTTCTTCCCTAAGTCGTCACCGGGTCTCATTCGGCGTACTTATCGGCAACTTGCAGGGCCTGATCCATAAGGCCGATGCCTTCGTCGATTTCGTCCCTGGTGATGATAAAAGGCGGAGCCATCGCTATCGTATTGCCGGGATTTGCGGCCATCGCCATCATGCCGAGTTCCCCAAGCCTCTTCGCCACTTCGAGCTTCGGGTTCAGGCCCGGGCGAATCTTTGCCGCAACGGGCATAATGGGCTCACGGGTCTTCTTGTTCTTTACCAGCTCGATGCCGACAAAAAGCCCAAGACCGCGGACATCACCGACACACGCGTGCTTGTCTTTGAGTTCCATAGCTTTTTCGAGCAGGTACTTGCCCATTTGGGCCGAATTTTCGATCAGATTGTCTTCCTGGTAAATCTGGAGCACGCGGACTGCGGCGGCGCAGCAGAGCGCATGACCGGCATAGGTTGCGCCATGAGCAAAGAACTGTTCTTTGAAACGGTCGCCTATTTCTTTCCGTGCGATTGCCACACCCAGAGGCAGGTAGCCGCAGGTGGTTCCTTTGGCCATCGTCATGATATCGGGAACGAAATCCCAATGATCGCAGGCAAACCATTTTCCGGTACGCCCGAAACCACTCATGACTTCGTCGGCGATCATCAGTACCCCGTGCTTGTCACAGACCTTCCTCAACTGCGGGAAGTATTCGGGAGGAGGAACTATGATGCCGTTGGCGCCCGTCACAGGCTCGAAAATGATACCGGCGACCTTTTCGGATCCGCCTTCCATCTCGATTACGTCATCGATATACTTCACGCACTGCATTTCGCATTCGGGATATTTCTGCTTGAACATGCAGCGATAGCAATAAGGCTGCGGAACCGTGAGCCAGTCCGTCCCGCCCTGTACCTGAGCCCAGCCTCTGGCATCGCCCGCCGACAGCGTCATCGGAACAGCCGTCCCGCCGTGGTAGCTTCTGTACCGCGCAATTATCTTCCGTCTGCCCGTATATTGATGGCATATCTTGATGGCTGCTTCGTTAGCTTCCGTACCGCCCAGGGTAATAAAACAACGAGAAAGATCTCCCGGGGTGATCTCGGCAAGCATTTTGGCAAACATCGCACGGGGCTTGGTCGAGAAGTTCGGCGCAAAACCGCACATGTTCTTTGCCTGCTCGACTATGGCATCGACGACTCGCTGGTCCTGGTGGCCGATGTTGTGACTTGCGAAACACGAACTGAAATCCAGACGTTCCCTTCCGTCCTCGGTCTTGAACCGCACGCCTTTTGCGCTGACGACACGCAGCGGGGCCGCCGAAGGCTGATAAGACCAAGAGTGGAAGATGTTTTCTACTTCATACTGGTCGAGGTCTTGCTTTGTCGAAGGTATCTTCGTCAAATCAATCATGTAACTCTCCTTTGTTCAACGAATCTCCCGACCTCAAGCGGGAGCGCTGTCAAGAAACAACTGCAACATTTACCTAGACTAGTCCCTGGTCCAGAAGAGCTTCGACCACCTTGACAAAACCGGCTATATTGGCGCCGTACATATAATTGCCTGGAACTCCGTACTGAGCCGCCGCATCCAGACACGTCCTGTGGATGGTCTTCATGATCGTGTGGAGGCGCTGGTCAACTTCTTCGCGCGTCCAGTTGAGGCGCATGCTGTTCTGGGTCATTTCGAGCCCGGAAACGGAAACCCCGCCGGCGTTCGCCGCTTTTGCTGGTCCATAGAGGATTCCGTTTTCAAGTAACAGGGCGATTCCTTCGGGCGTGGTCGGCATGTTGGCGCCTTCGGAAACAAGTCTGACGCCGTTGCGCACAAGGTTTTGCGCGTCCGAAAGGTTGATTTCATTCTGGGTGGCGCACGGGAAAGCAAGATCGGCCTTGCAATTCCAGAGCGGGTTATAGGCGAGGGCGGGGTCAACAGGCATGTAAACGGCCGAAAGGTATTTGTCGGCGTATTCTTTGATCCTGCCGCGCCTGATGTTTTTCAGTTCCTTTACGTAAGCCAGCTTTTCGCGGTCGATTCCTGCCTCGTCGTAGATAAAACCGGATGAATCCGAAAGCGTTACCGGCTTGCTCCCGAGGTCGAGCAATTTTTCAACCGTAAATTGTGCAACGTTGCCGGACCCGGAAACCAGGCTGGTCGTACCCTGCATCGCCCTGCCGGCTGCCTGCAGCATCTCGGCCGCAAAGTAGACGCAGCCGTAGCCGGTTGCTTCCGGACGGATCAGGCTCCCACCCCAGTTGAGGTTCTTTCCCGTCAGCACGCCGGAAAATTCGTTCCGGATCTTTTTGTACATCCCGAAAAGATACCCGATTTCACGCGCCCCCACACCAATGTCGCCTGCCGGGACGTCCGTGTCCGGACCGATGTGCCGGTAAAGCTCAAGCATGAAGCTCTGGCAGAACCGCATGACTTCGTTGTCGGATTTTCCCTTGGGGTTGAAATCGGACCCGCCCTTGCCTCCGCCCATGGGGAGCGTGGTCAAAGCGTTCTTGAATGTCTGTTCGAATGCAAGGAATTTCAGAATGCTCAAATTTACGGAAGGATGGAACCGAAGTCCGCCCTTGTAAGGCCCAATCGCACTACTCATCTGGATTCTGTAGCCACGGTTCACCTGGATGTTTCCCCGGTCGTCCTCCCACAGAACCCGAAACATAACCACCCGCTCAGGTTCAGTTATTCTCTCCAGAATCTTGGCCTGCCTGTAACGCGGGTTGCGATCCAGAACGGGCGTTATCGATTCAACAACCTCACTGACCGCCTGGTGGAATTCCGTTTCGTGAGGGTCCCTTGCCTTGATGGTTGCCATGATCTCGTCTGTCACTGAAGACTCCTAGGTTGAGTACGCGCATACAAACAACAACAGTCCCCGGTCTTCTCAAACAGCGCTGCATCGCTTTTATGCAGGCGCCGAAAAACGGCGAAGGTGAACTGATCCAGCTGATTCAGCCGGTTCTCCGGACAATAGAAAGCAAGCGTCCGACTGTGCAACTTAAAGAGAAAAGAATATACTTTCCTCGAAATGAGGGATAAGCGTGGGGCAAAAAGAGCTTTCAGAGGTATTTCCCGATCCATTGCTGCGCCCTGAGTTAGTGGTGAGGAATGTGATATATCAGAGCGCACACAATGTCAATGAATTTTATTACCTGCAATTACGCTTGGTTACTAATTGCCTTTCTGATGTTTCACTTAACTGCTATTTCTATTCCGTCGATTTTCTTCGACACTTCCTTGCTTGAAGGAACACGACGATGTTTCCCAAAGTCCCAGGGCAGTTGCCCAAAAGGGGGGAAAAGCTTCTCAGGGGCATTTTTGCGGCCCAGCCCCCAACCCAGTCATCCCGGCAGTGCTGAGCCGGGATCCGGCGGAGCTGCCGCATGCCCGGATGTGGTTTCAACGAGAATGAAACTCTCTCCTTAAGCAGAAAGCCACCTGAAATGTGAACGGCAGCGGCGTAGGCGTCTTAAGAGCCGGCGCCACACCCCCGTTTGGGAGACAGGTGCCCCAAAAGGGTGCATTTTGTATCGCGTCTCCTATAGGAGGGCGGAGGTGCGAAGTGGGGTAACACTTCATCGTGCCCACCGCCTTGCGCTCGGAACCAAACCATGGGTGACACGGGCAACGTGGTTTTGTTGCCCGTGCCGAAGGCAAGAGGGACGGTAATTCTAAGCGAAGCCTCTTGTCCTCCGGACCCAGGCAACGATAAAACCTGTTGCCTGGGCCACCCGCAAGCCATCGGTTTCTTGTGGGGTTCCCAAGCGGGGGGAGCTTGGGAACCAGGGGAAAGGTGCATTTTTGTATCATGTCTCCCATAGGACGGTGGGCACCTTTTTGGGGGTGCCCACCGCCCGGCAATCCCCATGAGCCCTGATCCGAGAGGACGGATGGTGGGCACGATAGAACCTTGTGCCCACCCTACACCGCTCACCGTTTACTCTAACTGAAGTTTCATAAAAGGTTTCTTTCCGGACCTCCTCCGATTGGCTTCCAGCGCTCTACTCGCTCGAATTCGAGAATCCGGGGTACACTCCGGGGTGATATGCAAACATTAACAATCGCCTTTTCCCATTTCGGTATGCTATAAAAAGTGCGTACGAACGGGGCAAAATCCTTTCGGGGTAAATCTTCTGCGGAAGTCTTGAGCATCTTTGCGAGCCTGCGGCCGGAGTCACCGGAGGGAACGAAAATTCCACTGCTGCGGTCCTGCTTATTCCCAAAACTGGTTGAGGTCTACCGGTTTTTTCCTTTATGATTTGAATCGGAAACAGAATGTTCCTCGCGAAACACTGGAAATCTGACTACCGGGAAAAACAGGGTACGGCTGAGGAAATACTCAGGACAGTACTGCGGGATGGCAACCGCATCTACATCGGTTCCGGCTGTGGAGAACCCCAGAACCTGGTTCGTGCACTCGAGCAGCTTCTGCCCATTTATCGCGACCTCGAAGTAATCCAGAATCTTTCTTTCGGCGCTCTTCCCACCGACTGGAACCGCTTTCAGGACAATGCCCGCCTGAAGACTTTCTTCGTCGGGCCGAGGTCCCGTAATGCCGTTAACGACGGAATCGCCGACTATATTCCCATATATTTTTCATCGATTCCCAGCCTGTTCAGGGACGAGCCTCTCTGGAAGCTCGATGTATGCCTCATCCAGGTTACGCCTCCCGATGAGCACGGATTCTGCTCGCTGGGTATTTCCGTCGGGACGGGAAAGAGCGCAGCCGAATCTGCCGCCGTCGTCATCGCTCAGGTCAATCCCCAGATGCCCCGCACGCTTGGAGACAGCTTTCTCCACGTCTCGCAGATTCACCATTTCGTCGAATACGACGAGCCTCTCATCGAGATAATCTTCAGGGAACGCAGTGCGGTTGCCGAACGAATCGCAAGGTACGTTTCGAAGCTCGTAGAAGACGGTTCCACGGTCCAGGTCGGAATCGGCCGCGTCGCAAATTCGGTCGTGCGATATCTCGATGAAAAAAGGGACTTGGGGATACACACGGAAATCCTCACGGATTCGCACCTGCATCTCATCCGAAAAGGCACCGTAACCGGTCTCAAGAAAACGGTCCACCAAGGCAAGATCATCGCAAGCTTTTGCATGGGGAGCAAGGACCTCTACGACTTCGTGAACAACAATCCCGAAGTCGAACTCTACCCCATGGAATATGTGAACAATAGGCACCTGATCAGCAGGCACGAACGCATGGTGGCGATCAATTCGGCCCTGGAAATCGATCTTTCCGGACAAATCTGCGCGGACTCCATCGGCCACAAGGTCTACAGCGGAATCGGCGGGTACGTCGATTTTATGCATGGCGCTGCCAGTGCCGACAAGGGCAAGACCATTATCGTTCTGCCTTCGACCAGCCCTGACGGGCGCAAGTCGCGAATAGTGAGCCATCTTACCGACGGTGCCGGCGTGGTAAGTTCCAGGAGCAACGTCCGGTATATCGTGACTGAGTTCGGAATTGCCTATCTGCACGGAAAAACCATACGGGAGCGTGCGCTCGCCCTCATTAACCTGGCGCATCCGCGCTTCAGGGAACGTCTCCTGCAGGAAGCCAAGAATCTCCATTACGTATATGACGACCAACTGCTGCCGCCGATTTACGAACCGCTCTATCCCGGGCAGTGGGAAACGCACCAGGTATTTCCTCCCAATCACTCCTTTTTCTTTCGTCCGATAAAACCCACGGACGAACGGGCACTCCAGGAGTTCTTTTACTCCCTTCCGGACCAGGACATCTATTACCGTTTCCTCTCGGCCATGAAGGTGTTCCCGCACAGGAATACCCAGGCGATGTGCAATATCGATTATGAACACGAAATGGCCATCATCGGCGTGACCGGGGAAATCGGAAACGAGACGATCATTGCCATGGGGCGCTACATACTCGACCAGAAAACGAACAGCGCAGAAGTCGATTTTGCCGTTGCAGCCGACTGGCAGAGGCGAGGAATCGGCACCTTCCTGCTCCACTATCTCTGTGAAATAGCCAAGAGCAAAGACATCACCGGTTTTGGGGCCTACGTGCTCTCGTCCAACAGGCGAATGCTCTCCGTTTTCAACAACGTCGGCTACGTCGTCCATTCCGTGCTGGATGAAGGAATATATGAAATATCTTTCCGCTTCGACGAACCCGCACTCACGTGCCTTACGGACGAATGCTCATGAAATCTAATGGAGCCTCCCCAATCGATCCTGCAAGGATCGCCTTCGATATCGACGGCGTCGTGGCCGACACTATGGACATCTTCGTAAAGCTCGCCCACGAGCGATACGGCCTCACGCACATGACAAAGGAACATTTGAGCTGTTTCAACCTCTACGCTTGCCTTGGGTTGGATAAGGAAGTCATCGACGACCTCATCTGCCTGACCCTCGATGACGAGCACACCCTGCAGATTCCTCCCGTTCCCGGCGCTCCGGAGACTCTGACCGCCCTCGCCCACTTCACGCCGCTTCGGTTCGTCACTGCCCGGATTTGGGCCGAGTCGATCACGGACTGGCTGTTTCAGACTCTGCCCGACGTTCCCAGGGAAAGAATTTCAGTGATCGCTTCCGGAGCCCCGGAATCGAAGCTGCAGATCCTCAACGACCTTGGCATCGAATACTTCGTTGAAGACAGAATCGAGACCTGCCGCCAGTTGAAAGAGGCCGGAATTCAACCGTTTCTTTTCGACCAGCCGTGGAACCGCAACGAACCTGCGGATGGACTCATAAGGGTGGAGAACTGGGCGGAGTTGAAAGAATGGGTCTTGCCCACGGGTGCAAATTTGAGGTAAAGTGACCCGACTTGGAGGGGAATCTTTCTTCATCCGTTTCGAATCCAACTTTTCCTTGCAGACAAATCCTGCTTGCTGTGCAGCCTTTGCCGGCATGTTCAGGCAAAGGGCGTGAATTATGTCCCTAACCGAATCGCCACCCGTACAGGTCAAAGCCGACAGGAACGGGTTTATCCTCGTTCCCGACCCGGCGGCCTCTTTTGAGTCGATCGTCGCCTATATGGAAGAGCGACTGGAACAGTCGCACGACTTCTTTCACAAGACCGATATGGTCCTGGACCTCAGATCGACCCCGCTCCGCACCGATCAGATATCCTCGCTTTATGCGACGCTCTATGAGAAGTCCAAGGTCAAGCTGGTCGAAGTCCGCCTGACCGACGACCTCTCCTTTATGGTGGAAGGGGAACTCAGAAGGGCCAGGTATTCCTCCAGGCGTGAGGAGAAGGAAAACGATGCGCCTATCGTCGTCCGGACTACGTGCCGCTCGGGCGTTCGCATCGTCTCTCCTTCGGACTGCATTGTGCTTGGAGACGTGAATCCGGGTGCGGAAATCATCGCCGCGGGTGACGTGGTTGTTTTCGGGACCCTCCGCGGCCTTGCCCATGCCGGTGCCGGCGGCGAGCGTTCGGCACGGATCTGGGCACTCAGCATGGAACCCAATCAACTCAGGATCGCCGATCTCGTGGCGGTTCCTCCAAAAGGCGGAAAGCCCGTACCGAAGCGATTCGAAGTAGCGGAGATCCAGAACGACGCTATCCAGGTAATCACTCTATAATACCTTATTGATGCAATTAGACCGGCTGCGGCCGGCGGCTTGAAAACGGTTTAATCGGGAAGAGGGGCAACAGCTCGGAAACCAATACGATATCCAATTAGATGGCAGGTGATTTATGGCGGGCAAAACAATCGTTGTAACTTCCGGCAAGGGCGGGGTCGGCAAGACTACCACTGTTGCCAATCTGGGCACGACACTGGCCAAGAAGAAACACAGCGTCGTGATGATCGACACCGACATCGGCTTGCGCAACCTCGATGTCGTCATGGGACTCGAAAACCGGATCGTCTACAACCTCGTGGACATCATCGAGGGCAAATGCCGCAAAGAGCAGGCCATGATCCGGGACAGGAAGCTGCCGAACCTCTTCATCATTCCGGCGGCCCAGACCCGGGAAAAGAATTCGATAACACCGGAACAGATGAAGGACCTCTGTGCGGACCTTTCATCCGAGTTCGACTTCATCATCATCGACTGCCCCGCGGGCATCGAACAGGGGTTCAAGAACGCGATAGCAGGTGCCGATACGGCCCTGGTCGTCACCACGCCGGAAGTCTCGGCCATCAGGGATGCCGACCGCGTAATAGGCCTCCTCGAAGCCGCGATGCTGAAAAATATCCACCTGATAATCAACAGGCTCAATGCCAGGATGGTAAAGAAGGGCGACATGATGTCCACCGACGACATCATATCCCTGCTCTCGGTCCCGCTGCTCGGTGTAGTGCCGGAAAGCGAGGAAGTGGTGGTTTCGACCAACCGCGGGGTTCCTCTCGCACATGAGAGGACCAGCAAGGCCGGAGCCGCATTCAGACGGATAGCCGCACGCCTCAACGGGGAGAATGTCGAACCCGATGAGAACGGAACCGATGGATTTTTCGGCCGCATGAAACGGCTTATCTGGAACTGAAAGGAGAAGGCCAATGCTGGGTGCTTTGCGGCGGTTTTTCGGCGAAAAATCGAGCGGGAACGTTGCTCGAAAGAGGATGCAGCTCGTCCTGATGCACGACAGGATGGACATTACTCCAGAATTGATGGAAGCCCTCAAAAACGATATCATCGGTGTATTGTCGCGATACATGGAGATCGACACCCGTTCCATAAAGGTCGACCTGGAACAGGGGAAAGAATTCACGGCCCTTATTTCGAACGTGCAGGTAAAGAGGGTCTACAGACACGCAGAGACTTAGGAAGGATTCGCCATTGCCGGTTCAACTGATGCTTGCGGCGACTCTTAGAAAGTATGTGCCGGATTATAACGGCGCAACCGGACACAATACCAAGGTGGAGCCCGGGTCAACGGTCCGCGCCCTGGCCCGGCAGCTCCGCATCGATGAGCAGGAAGTCAAGCTGATCATGGTGAACGGCAGAGCTGCGGACTGGGACACGGTCCTGTCCGGCGACGACCGCGTCGCGCTGTTTCCGCCTGTCGGGGGCGGTTAATGGAGGCGGAAGGCAAAAGGCTCACAACCACGAAATACCTGGGGCAGCATAGCGCAACCAAAATGCAAAATAATCCTTAGCCACGAAATTCACGAAAATCACGAAAATCACGAAAGAAAACAATGGGATAAGGTCGCAGGATGAGTGGAGCGGAGAGACTGTGTCGTGTTGGCGATGAAAACCAGCCAAACTCCAATCGGTTACGACACAGTTTCGGAGCGCAACCCATCGTTTTTGGATGAACGATACGAGTACGAAATACACGAAAGTGCCGTTCAGATCTCCTCGGCTTAAAGTGCACCTGAGACGTTCATGTCAAAAGATTTGCAGAACCGCAGGCACGGAAATCCAGTCAAGAAGCAAGAAAATGCCTAACAGTAGTACTGACTCCCCCTTCGTCATCCCGTGTTTGAGTGCCTTTGAGCCGGGATCCAGTGTGGGCTTTCCCGGATGTGTTTTGAACATGAATGAAAAGGCTCCATCCCCCTTGTGTTGAGGCACGGTTTCCCGACCGTGCCGGCCTGGAACCGTAAATGGCACAGCCGGGAAACCACCATAACTTTTGAATTCGATTCATGAGAGAATTACCGCCCGATCGATCTTTCCATCATTCCCATATCCCCAATCAATTCCGCTTCAAGAGCACCCAAGACAACTCCATCTCCCGATACCCTCTCCCATATGTGACGCAATTGGATATAATTGACAATAATTGTCACAACTTATGACCATTATTATCGGGCGCAAGCAATACGTCGCCGCTCATCGTAAGCGACTGGAAAGCAGGCAGCACTCCCCAACCGTCACCATCACGACGCAGAACAGCAAACCTTCGGCCAACGCCGGTGCAGACCAGACCGCTTTTGTCGGGGATAGGTGACGCTCGAACGCCAGCAAGTCGATCGACGTCGACCCATCATAGCCAGCGCCAGTCACAAGTTCTATGTGAAGGGGGAAGGGATGGGTTAAGGCTGCAAATATGGTTTCGGGAGATATTCTTTTCGATAGAAACTCTGATGAAGCAAGACTAAGCAACATCACACATAATGAATACAAAGAAGAACAACGAGTATATAATATAGGCGTTAAGGGCATGCATACATTTTATATTGGAGAGAGTGTGATATTAACTCACAACTTTGGTGCAATAAAAAGAACATTAACAATAACGATTATGAATCGATCTATATTTATACATATGGTATGTCATATATACAAATACTGTATAAGATAGGGGCACAAGATGACGATTAAAGATATATTCTTGAAAACTATACTGTGGAACCAAACGGTAATAGCTATTCCAGCACCATCGAAATGATTAGAGAAGGTGATGTATGGCGAGTAGACCGCCCTTCCTGAGAGTTCAGATAATCAATGATCTTAAAGATACACATACAACAACAAAATCATAAGACAAACCGGTCCGACCGGGACCATCCGCTACGAATACGACGCCTTGGGCAGAAGAACATCCATGACCGTTGCAGGCCGAAATCCGATAACCTCCAGGTAATGCACGGTTTCATGGTAAATCCAAAGCGAGCACTCGACAGAATAATGGGATGAGTTCTCAAGAAATCATCGTGTAAAAGATGACGGCCAAAAGGTAAGGATCTTTTCTGCCCTCGCCCAGGCGGAGTGCAAGCACCGCGAACGACTTTACTTCCGCACTATCAAATGCTCATTCACAATCCACCTCGCCGGCGTCGCCCCAGAGCTTTCAGATCGACATGCTTCCTGTGCGCTCTGATGAAACAATTCTCTCCACGTGCTTTTCCGGCCCTCCATCCTCCAC
>JAEZHY010000017.1 GCA_023416335.1 Pseudomonadota bacterium
TTGCAGGGCTGACCGTCATCACAAAAGCGGGCGCATTCGGCAGGGAAGATGCCCTGGAGCGAATTCTTGAAATGATCAGTGGCAGTGAAGAGTGAACTGTGAGCAGTGAACTGAAAAAGAGCGGTTCATGACTCGTGGGGTGGTTTGGGGAGCGTAGGGTGGGTTAAGCGAAGCGCAGCCCACCGCGTCGGGATCCGGCGGTAATCGCGCTATTGTATTTTGCATTTTCCGTTCACGGTTCACTGCTCACTGTTCACACTTTTCACTGCCTCGAAAGGAACGGTCAATCTAATGAAGCTAATGAAGCCTTTGCTTGCAATTACCATGGGCGACGGGACCGGGAGCGGTCCCGAGATCATCGTCAAGTCCCTGGAAGAGAGAAGTTTCTACGATATCTCGCGCCTCGTGGTGATCGGGGACGCCAAAATAATGCGTCGTGCCGCCGCAATCGTGAAGAGCGGCAAGACAATCCGCACCGTAGCGACTTTGGAGGATGCCGGGACCGACTCCTCCTGCATCGATGTCCTGGACCTGGACCTTCTTCCCGCCGACCTGCCTTTCGCGGTGATCGACGGGCGGGCGGGAAAGGCCGCCTACGAATTCGTGGCGAAAGCCGTCGAATTGGCCATGGCCGGAAAGATCGATGGGATCGTAACCGCGCCCATCAACAAGGAAGCCCTGAACCAGGGAGGATACCACTTCGCGGGACATACCGAGATCCTCGCCCAACTGTCGGGGACCCGGGATTACGCCATGATGCTCGTAGGCGGACCTCTTCGGGTTATTCACGTAACGACGCATGTTTCCATGCGCAGGGCGTGCGATCTCATAAAAAAGGAGAGGGTGTTCAAGGTCATCGAACTTGCGGCGCATGCCTGTAAACTTCTCGGCTTCCATCGGCCGCGGGTAGCGGTCGCAGGTCTGAATCCCCATTCGGGTGAAAACGGGCTTTTCGGGACCGAGGAGATCGAGGAGATCATCCCCGCAATCGAGCTTGCGCGAGAGAAGGGGTACGAAGTCTCGGGGCCGATACCGCCGGACACGGCATTCTACCGGGCCGCCATTAAAGGTCATTTCGACATAGTGGTGTGCATGTACCACGACCAGGGGCATATCCCTCTGAAGGTGCTCAGTTTTGAAACCGGGGTCAACGTAACCGTCGGATTGCCCTTCATACGGACTTCCGTGGACCACGGGACTGTTTTTGGGAAAGCCGGAAAAGGCACGGCCGATCACAGGAGCCTCAATGAGGCCATCTCGCTGGCCGCGTGCATGGCCGGGGAAAGGGCTGCCTGTGCTCATCTCGACTGAAGCGGTTCCTCAACGACCCAATTGACCGATTCGAGCAGGAGAAAAAATTGCCATGCCCTCCAGGGACGTGACTCTTCCTTATGGCAAAGAAACCATCAATGTGGCGATCCCGTCGGAGAACCTGATGGGAGTATACTCCCCGCGGGACATCCCCGCGGTTCATGACGTAAAAAACGAGATAATACGGGCGCTTGCCCATCCGATAGAATCTCCTTCGTTCCGGAAACTGGTCGAAGGGAAGAGGCGGGTGGTGCTCATCGCGGACGACAACACCCGATGCACGCCCGCGGACATCATTGTCCCCATCCTCCTCGATGAATGCAACGAAGCGGGAGTGCCGGACGAGAATATTTCCGTCATCATCGCCCTGGGGACCCACCGGGCCATGACGCACGAGGAGATCCGGATCAAGTTCGGCGAGGAGGTCGTAAACAGGGTCGCGATCGAGAACCATCCTTTCCGGGACCAGTATGCCATGGTGGACATGGGCAAGACCGCAAACGGAGGCAGGATCTTCATCAACCGGGACGTAGTGGCCGCCGACTTCAAAATCGGAATTGGAAGCATAGTGCCGCACCACATCTGCGGCTTTTCCGGCGGATCGAAGATCATTCAGCCGGGCGTATCCGGCGAGTCCACAACGGCCTATACGCACCTGCTGTCCGCCCGCGCACCGCGTTCCTACCTCGGCATTCTCGATAACCCGGTCCGGAGGGAGATGGACGCCATCGCACGCACGGTCGGCATGGATACCATCCTGAACACGGTCCTGAACCGGCACGGAGAAGTTGTCGGAGCTTTTTTCGGAGACACGACGGCGGCATTCCGGGCCGGTGTGCGGAAGGCCCTGGAAGTCTACGCTACCGAAATCCCGGAAGAAGCCGATATTGTCCTTTCGAGTTCCCACCCCTGCGACCTTGAATTCTGGCAGGCCCACAAGACGCAATATCCTTCGGACCTGGCGGTAAAACCCGGCGGCATCATAATCATCGTCACGCCCTGTCCCGAGGGAGTGGCCCAGACGCATGGGGATATTCTCGACATTACCTGCCACGGTTCGGGGACAATCCGGGACATGGCGGCTGCGGGTCAGCTCCGCGATGAGGTCGCCGCGGCCCTGGCAATAGCCTGGGCGCAGGTGAAGGAACGCGAAGAAGTGTTCATCGTCTCCGGCGGGATCTCAGCCGCTGAAGCAAGAAAGCTCGGGTTCACGCACTTCGAAAGTGCTCAGGAAGCAGTGAATGAGGCACTGAGGCGTAAAGGTCCCGATGCGAAGGTCGCCGTCCTGACTCACGCGCCGGATATGCTGCCCATAATTCGGCGGTGAGGAGGTGAACAAGGTTAAGAGAATTTCGGCTCAGGATTGAAAAACGCGCGATTAACCCCTGAGATGGTCCACGTAATTCGTCAGATCGGTTTCGGGACGACTTGGCAAAGGGTTACTCCATGCGTTTCGAGATACTTCATTTCGCGGTCGTCGAAGGCCTTGTCCGTCACCAGGATATCGATCAGGCTGAGTGGCCCTATCTGCGCGAAGGCCTTGATTCCGAATTTGCTCTTGTCGGCGAGCAGAACTTTCTTTGAGCCGCAGCGCAGCATTGCCAGCTTGAGTTCGGCATTTTCGAACGAATGCGAGCAGAGCACAAAATCATCGCTGATAGCCGAGACACCGAGAAATACTGTATCGACGTGAACATCCGATAAAAACTGAAAAGCCTTTGCGCCTGTTGACCGGGCGATGTTTTTTTCTATCTCTCCGCCTATGAAAAACAATTTCCCGGCCGTGGAGCACAGTTGCTGGGCAACCTGGAGGTCGTTTGTGACCACATCGATGCCGCGCATCTCGCCAAACAGCACGGCCAGTTCGAACGTGGTCGTTCCGGCATCCAGGAGGACGGTTTCCCCCTCGGACACGAGCTTCAGGGCCTCTTTTGCGATCAGGCGCTTCTCCTCGGGGTGGATAAGCCTTTTTTCGACGAATGCCTTTTCGTTCGTCAACCCGTTGAGTTGAACCGCCCCGCCGTGCACCCGCTGGAGCAGTCCTCGCTGTTCGAGCCTGAGCAGGTCCCTGCGGATGGTCATGGCCGCTACCTCCAGATCTGCTGCAAGATCGTTCACCATAACCTTGCCGTAATGTTTAAGCTTCTCGATAATCAATAATTCCCGTTCGACACTAAGCATCGTAGCTCCCTACCTCGAAAGACGCCTACTCGGCTTCCGGGTCCGTCCGGCTCCGGACTAGCATGCTTCTCACCTCCGAAGCCATCTCATAGATTTTGTGAGAAGAAAGGGCTTTGTAGAGCGCATCGTGCAGTTCAAGCATTTTCGCGTAGAGTCGTTTGTTCCGGTCGTTGGGTGTCCGCCGCGTATTGAAGTCTAAGGAGACGGCGGCCTGAAAGGCGGCGGAGATGTCCGGATACGATCCTATGCTTACAGCCGATACGAGCATGGCGCCGAGCGCGGAAGACTGTTCGGAGAGGCCGCGCAAAACCGCCTTTCCATACACATCGGCCTGGATTTGATTGAAGGCCGGTGAGCGCGTGGCGCCCCCGCTCACCCGTATCTCGTCGATGTCGCCGGTCAAGCTTTCGATAATGCGGATATTTTTGCAGATTTCAAAACACAATCCTTCGAGCAGCGCCCGAATGACCTGCGGCCGTTTGTGACCGAGCGTAAGGCCGAAGATGAGCCCGGTGGCATCGGGGTTCCAGTAGGGAGCAGCCGAGCCTGCGAAATGGGGGATGAGGAGAACCCCTTCGGCCCCGGGCCGGCTGCACTCCATTTCCCGGTTCAGAAGCTCATAGGGGTCGGAGTGGAACCCCCCCGGGCAGTTGGCTGCTGCTGTTCCGAAATTGTCGCGAAACCAGCGGTAAACGGAACCGGATGTGAAGATGCTCGCTTCAAGGAGCCATTTGCCGGCAATCGCCGAAGCCGTGCAGATCACCCGGCGGTCGGGGTCGAAGGCCGGCTTCCGGGCATGGGCAAGGATAAAGGAGCCGGTGCCCGTATTTACGCATATGAGACCGGGAACAAAGACTCCAAGCCCGACTGCGGCGGCCTGCTGGTCGCCTCCCACGGCGATGACGGGAATATCCCTGCGCAGGTCGAGTTCGGAGCGCAGGGAAGGTCTCAGTCCTCCAA
>JAEZHY010000140.1 GCA_023416335.1 Pseudomonadota bacterium
CGTTGGCGGTTTTTATGTAACCCTCCTCAGGAACAACCTCAAAGTTCCTTCCTCGGTATACCCTCGCGAAGCGAGGTGAGGAAGCTTTCAGGGTAAAAGGAAAATGATGGGTCTGCGCGATCCCCAGAGTGGCGCTTCGCTGACCCTGGGCTATTCCTGCTTAGCGCTTTCAGCGCAAAAAGTGAGTCGGTTCGCTTAAGTTGACGCATATGAGGCGGACCTTGGGAACCAGTGGCGGATTTCCCTAAAGCGACATCATGGTGGCTGAAGGAAGTGATCCGCAGATGCCTGCGTGAATCTGAAACCAGATCTCTCCGAGTTTGAGCGGCTGCGCTGATCTTCAGGCAAAGTGGCAACGGAATTGCATTGCGAAAACCTCAATTGAGAGGTGTGCCCGGGTGGAGTTCCGAGTTTTCAGCAATGCAGCCCTTATGATAATTATACCGGTGAGTGGAATGAAAAATGAGAATGGCTGATCGCACTTTTAACGACAATCATTTAAGGAGAAGAATCTGATGGAAGGCAAATTGGCGGCAATCGACCTGGAAGGGTATTCAAAGCAGTTTATCCAAATAGTTCAGAAGGTTATAAAGAACCCCGCTGAATTCTACCGCGAGATGCCGAGGTCGGGCGGTTTTGTCGAACCTCTTGTCTTCGCGATCTGCATGGGAGTCGTAGCAGGGCTTGTCCGGGCCGTTTTCGGCATTCTTGGACTCGAGTTTGCCGAGACCTTCTTTATGGCGATTGCTTCAATCGTTATAGTACCGATTTTTGTGGTGATATTCAGTTTTATTGGTGCGGGCATTCTGTTTCTTATCTGGAAGGCCATGGGATCTCAGGAAGAATATGAGGTTTCCTTCAGGTGCATGGCCTATGCGGCAGCCATATCCCCCATTACTTCCGTCCTACACATAATTCCGTACCTCGGACCGATTCTGGGGCTCGTCTGGATGGCCTACCTGCTCGTGAATGCTTCCGTCGAGGTGCACAAGATAGAGCTGAAAAAAGCCTGGATCGTTTTCGGTGCAATCTGCGCCGTTTTTGCCTTTATTTCCGTCAGTTCTCAACTTGCTGCGAGAAGCGTCCAGCACAACCTGGAAAACATGAATAAACAATTGGGGGATATAAATAAGATGAGCCCCGAAGAAGCGGGGCAGAAAATGGGCGAGTTTCTGAAAGGCCTGGAAAAAGGGGCCGGCAAGAAATAGACTCCTGCTGGAAGAATGTTCTGCTCTGACGTTCGAAAATGATTACCACTTTGTAAGCGGGATTACGACTCTGTCGGAGTCCTGCTTACAGGGTGTACCAGCCTGCTGAAGCCAATTTGCACGCCTGTTATCTCTATCTCCGGCAATAGAGCCATAGTGATTTATTTCGCAAAAGATACCGATATTCATTTACGAATATCATTTAAGTGCTACCGATTACGTGTCGATATATCAAGATAAAAAGTCCTTTTGAGGAAAAGTTCTGAAGCTGTGTTGTTGCACTCCGAAGTCCGCTGATGGGGTTATATCCAGGCGGCTCGGAAGTGCCCTGGGCTACAGCTTCGGAAAGTGAGGGGACCTGCTCACAATCGGATCAAAAAGGGGAAACATGATATGCAATTATCAATAAGCATGGCATCCGAATGATCGGTGTCCACGCCTTCATCAAAGGAGCCCTTGATGCGTCTCAGTCTTCGAAACAAGTTTCTCGTCCCGACTCTCTGTGCGATAATCGTAGGAACCGCGGCTCTTACTTCCTTCTCCTACAGCAAATCCAGTGCTGCAATTCAGGGAGAAACCCAGGCACAACTCGTTCTGCTGCTGGAAGCCACTCGGCGCAACATCAATTCATCCGTCGCACATCTTAAGCTGTTGACAACGGAATGGAAGGACGAAGAAATTTTCAAGGCGGCGGCGCAGTCCGCCCCTGGCAGTGCGGCTGCCGGGGCGGCAGTGGCAAAGCTTGAAATACTTCAGAAATTATATCCTTACTATGAAAGGATAAATCTGACCAACCTCGCGGGGCTTGCGGTCGCTTCGAGCGACCCCAAGGCAAGCGGAAAACTCAATATTTCCGATCGCGAGTACTTTCAGGATGCCCTCAAGGGGAAGCTCACCGTTTCGGAGGTGGTAATCGGAAAGACAACGGGCATGCCTGTTGCCATGATAACGACCCCCGTTAAAGATGGAGATAAAATAATCGGCGCCCTTTCAGCCGTTCTTGATATGAGTTATTTCAGTAAAGCATGTATCGACCCCGTTAAAATCGGGAAACGTGGGTACGCCTATGTTTACGGCCCGGATGGATTAATTCTGTCTCACCCCGATTCCGCTCTCGTCTTCAAAAAGAAAATAAATGAATTCGACTTCGGGAGGCAATTTGTCTCTCTGAAACAGGGTGTGCTGGCTCACATGGAAGGCGATGTCGGTAAGATAACTGCTTTCGGGCCGATCGAAGGACTGAATATAACTGTGTGTGTTACCGATTTCGTTGACGAACTGCTTGCGCCGATTCGCGGCGTCAGGTGGATCAGCCTGCTGCTTTCGGCCGGCACGGTAATCTCTGTGGGCCTGATCATTTTTTTGGTTGGACGGTTTGTCACAAGGCCTATCGATAGGTCCGTGTCGGATCTTTCCAAAGCTTCCGACGAAGTGGCCGCGGCATCGAACCAGGTATCGAAAGCGAGCACAAATGTTTCCGAGGGGGCTTCGGAGCAGGCGGCCAGCATCGAAGAGACGACGTCCTCCCTGGAGGAAATGGCTTCCATGACCCGGCAAAACGCGGAGAACTCAAATCAGGCCAACCGGCTCATGGCTGAGACCAGGGACACAATAGTCCAGGCGAGCCGGTCCATGGGGGAATTGATGAATTCCATGGCCGACATCTCCAGATCGAGCGAGGAGACGTCCAAGATCATAAAAACGATTGACGAAATCGCGTTCCAGACCAACCTGCTTGCACTTAACGCGGCCGTGGAAGCAGCGAGGGCAGGGGAAGCCGGTGCGGGGTTCGCGGTTGTTGCCGAGGAAGTGAGGAATCTGGCAATGCGGGCGGCTGATGCGGCGAGGAACACGGCCGGCCTGCTCCAGGACACGGTGGCAAAAGTAAAACTCGGTTCCGGCGTAGTCGAAAAGACAGAACAGGAGTTTTCGAAAATCGCCTCCGGAGCCTCCAAGATGGCCGGATTGGTGGACGAGATCGCCGCTGCATCCAACGAGCAGGCCCAGGGAATTCAGCAGATCAGCGCGGCTGTGTCTCAAATGGACAAGGTCGTCCAGCAGAATGCCGCGAATGCCGAAGAATCCGCCTCTGCATCGGAACAGCTGCACGCCCAGGCGCAGCAGATGAAGGAACTGATTCGAGAACTGAACGGACTCATCGAGGGCGGTGAAACTGCGCGCGCGTCAAAAGCTTCGAACAAGACCCCCGGAAAGGCCGATCTCCCGGCAAAGGCAATTGCCCGAAAGCCGTCCGGCGAAGCGACAGAGAAAAAAGAGACCGCTCAAACCAAGAAGATTTCGGCAAAGTTGATTCCTTTTGATGGAGAAGATTTCTAACAGACAAGCATAAGGATCTTCTGGTTGGGATAAAGCCGGGTGTTACGCCCGGCTTTTTTATACTAATTTACGTTCAAGATGATAGAGAAGCAAAGCCGTCATCCCGGCCCTTCTCTTCGATCAGGACAAGCTCACTCCGTGATCCAGATGCTTTTGAAAGACTGGATTCCGGCTTACTCCGGAATGACGCAGGTGTGTGTTGATCGGCACAAACTTGAACGCAATTCCGTATTACATGTGAAACAACGGGTTCCCGGGCGCGAATTTGCTTTCAGGGTTCTAACACGTCAGCGTCTTGACGCAGCCGACTCAGGTTCTTAAATGTCCTGCAAACTTCTCCGGGCTGTATATTCTCAAAAGACACATATAAGGGAGGCAATTTGTCTATGGAAAGAAAAGTAGCTATGCACGGAAATCCGCTTGTACTCGAAGGCCCCGAATTGAAGGTCGGAGATAAAGCCCCGGAGTTCAAAGTGGTCGATAACAATCTCTCACCCGTCGGGCTGTCCGATTTCAAGGGCAAGGTGGTTGTCCTCTCTTCAGTTCCCTCACTAGATACCCCCGTCTGTGATGTGGAGACACGCAGGTTCAATGTAGAAGCCGGAAAACTCGGCCCCGATGTCGCCGTGCTTACCATCAGCATGGATTTGCCGTTCGCGCAGAAAAGGTGGTGCGGTGCGGCGGGAGTCTCGCACGTCACCACACTTTCAGACCATAGGGATGCAAATTTCGGTTTTTCCTACGGCGTGTTGATCAAAGATCTGCGCCTGCTTGCAAGAGCGGTGTTTGTGGTCGACCAGGATAACACCATCAGATATATCGACCTTGTTAGCGACATTACGAATGAACCCGACTATGAATCCTGCCTGAAAGCGGTCGGAAATTGTCTTAAGTAAATGACCGGTTGCTGCTCATATGTTGACGGAGTCCTGGACCCGTCATCCCGGCAGTGTTTTCGAGCCGGGATCCAGAGTATTTAAGGCCTTGAATTCACGTTAATCCGCCCTCAAAGCCTCTCCGTTTAGTTGAGGTACCGATTTCCTGACCGTGCCGGCCGTATCCCGACGCGGTCAGGAAACTGCGCCTTAACCGCCCGGACGATGAGCCTTGTGAAGGCATTTGTGCCTGATGCCGTCGGGCCTGCAGGGATGGGGGTTCCCTGGCCGCAGGGCTGTCGCCCAAATGAAGGCAGACCTGATTCCCGGGCATTTTATGACGGAGCCCCCCAATCCCGTCATCCCGTGTTTGAGTGCTTTTGAGGCGGGAGCCAGAGTTGTTAAGCGTTCAGCCCCCGAATCAGTGCAATCCCTTCCATACCATTATTCCCTCAATATCGTTTTCCAGTCCGGGTCTGCGCTCATTTTTCTGCTAGACATTCTTATTTTTGAAATATTTCTCCTCCATGTAAACTATTCAGTCGGACTGAATGTCTTATATTGCAGAAGGTATGCGTTCTTGACGGAGGATTAACGTATGCTCAGAGCGGGCATATGGTATTCTTCGATATTACGGGTTTGGGCGATGGCTATAGACGGTCTAAACGGTTTCGATCTGGAACTGCGTTTTGGGCCTGTAAGCATTGCCTGCCGAAGGAGCGGGTTTTCGGACAACCTTTGAACCAGAGGTATTTTCCCTACTCATAATCCTTAATTGTTCAAGTATTTCCGAATAATGTTCGATATGGATTTTGGATACCTGTAAACGGATAATCCGAATGCGGACATTGTATAATGTATTCCTGGCCCTGTCCCGTTTTCAAGCCTTGCGTTGCACCTGTGAAGATGGTCGGATTTTTTCAATGTTTGACGAGGACAAGACAAAAGAAGAGCTGAAAGCCGAACTGAAGGAGTTGCGGCGGCAGCTCTCCGAAGCCCGGTTGAAGCAAAAACAGTTGGAAGAGGCTCTGCGCCTGAGCGAGGACCGGTTCAGGGCCTTTATGGACAACAGTCCGAGTACCGCATGGATGAAAGATGAGCATGGGCGCTATGTATACCTCAGTGCATCCGGAGAAAGGAGTTTTGGCATAGCCCCCGGAGACTGCATTGGGAAGACGGATTTCGAGCTGTTTACTCCCGAAAAGGCGCGGCGGTTCAGGGACAACGATCTGACTGTTTTGAAGAGCTGCAGAGTGCTCGAGATCGTAGAGGAGTCCATAGAGCCCGACGGCTCGCCATGCACCTGGTGGAAATTCAAATTCCCGTTCAAGGACGCCGCCGGAAAGAGGTATGTGGGCGGGATCGGCCTGGACATCTCCGAACGCCGTAGGATGGAAGAGGATCTTCGAAAAACGAGCGGCGAGCTTGAGGTCCGGGTCCGAAATCGTACGGAAGAGCTGGAGAAGGCCAACAAGGAATTACGGCAGATCCCGTCTCGACTTATAGCAGCCCAGGAAGAGGAGAGAAGAAGGATAGGCAGCGAGCTTCACGACAGTCTGGCCCAGACATTGGCTGCACTGAAATATTGGGTCGAAATGATAATTCTGCTGAAAAACTCGGGGAACCGAGAGGACGCACTCGACCGGCTCGAACAGTTCATTCCTATAATCCAACGTTCAATAGAGGAGACCCGGGCAATCTACATGGGGCTGAAACCAACGGTGCTGGAGGAGTTTGGAATCGTGGCGACGCTCCGATGGTGCTGCAGGGAATTCCAGGACCTGTATCCCGCTCCCCATGTCGAACTGGAAACTGTTGTCGATGAAGAGGATATTCCCGCCCCTCTGAAAACAGTAATTTTCAGAATTGCGCAGGAGGGCTTGAGCAATATCGCCCGGCACAGTAAGGCGGAATGGGTGGATATCAGGCTTGTCCGGAAGGATCACGATATCGAACTGACAATAGCCGATGACGGGATCGGTTTCGATCCGGCCGCAGTGCTGCACCATGCCTTCGCCAGGAGTATCGGCCTTACGGGCATGCGTGAGCGGACCGAACTGATGGGGGGGACCTTTTCAATCGAGTCCGGGCCGGGGGAGGGGACGACGCTCAAGGCCGGTTGGCCGCTTAAATACGATGAGAATGAAACTTCGGCCCTCCCTTATGCCGGGGGGCCTTGAGCAGGAGTGTTTAATAATCGATACATCCGGTTTTATTTGTCCGCCAGTCCCTCCTGAGCGCTTCATGTAATTCTTTCACCCACTCCTTGTTCCGTGCTGCTCCGAAGCCCACGTGGCCGCGCCCGCTCTGGAACGTCTCATACCTGAACTTGAGTTTTGTTCCGACCGAGTCGGCCCATTTGGCCGGAGTGACTTCGGGTGGGAGCAGTGCTATATCGATTTCGCCGTCCCGGCTTACCCAGAGAATATGCCTCCCTTCGACATCGTCGCACGATGCCAGCAACCGGCAAAGATCGTCATCGCTGAAGTCGTTGGTGATATTGAGCGCCGGTTTCGGTGCCGGTGCTTTCAGGGTATCGGCCCGGCCTTTGTATGAGATGACCTTGAAGATTTGTTCCTGGGAATAAAAACCGGGAGACCAGTGTTGATGGATAATGCCTGCATCAAGAGCTTTCTCGAAATGCCCCCGAGCCTCTTCATAACCGGGAATGTGCAGCCGCTTCGCCATTTCCAGCAACTGCTCTTTCGAGATTTTCTCTTCGGAAATAAGCGAGAACATAAACATCAGGCCGTCCGTTCCCAGGAAATACTGCAGGGGCAGACTTGAGACTTTCCCCTGTTCCGCGGCCTTTTCGCCGAATTGGCATCCTTCCTCAAGAGGGCTCACGGATTTGCTGTGCACGATCCGAAAATCTTTCGCCCGTTCCCGTCCCGAACCGTCCCTGTAGGTTATCCACTCGACCCACCCGTCTTTGATTCTCTGGACCGGTTGGCCACAAGCATCACAAGACCACTTTTTGTCGGCTGGCATATGGTACCCCTTCTAACCGAGATTTACCTCACCCGCTGGGCGTGCTGAGTTTGGTTCACAATGAATGGCTCTGTAAACGATTCGACGCTTTGAAGGCCTTTCCGGGGCGGGCAATCCGAGTGAATGCATTTTCAGGCTGCGAAGGCGGCTCGGAGGGAGTGCTGCATTCGGTCTCCCCCGAAAACGGCACAAGTTGCTTAAACCTCTTGTACCATTATTCTCAAACAAGTGCAACGTCAAATTTTTCTCTTCCGCCGGCAAGTCCGAAAAACGTCCGTTTTCCGCGGCACGGTCCTGTACAGGTCCTCCCGGCGGCCGGGGTATTTCGAAATATGAGTTGACAGGAGGGGAGCAAACAGTGAAGAGTATAAAAAAGCTTCCATCAAGTCTTGGCTCTTCATCATTAACCCCCCTGCCTGAATGAGGAGTGAAGTATGACTGCCGGACACGAAAAAAAAGCTGTTGACTGGGTCGAAAGAGCGAAGTCGTTTTACAGGGCTACGGGCAAAGAGATCGCCATAGCCGAGTTTACCAATCCCCACGGACAATTTGTCCAGAACCAGCAGTATATTTTTGTTCTGGACCTGGACGGGATTATGCTCGCCCACGGCATAAACCATTGGTTCGTCGGGAAAAATTTCTTGTCCGTCAAAGACTCGAGCGGCAAAGAGTTCATCCGCGAGATAGTCGATGCGGCCAAGAAAGAGGGAGCCGGATGGACGCATTACAAGTGGTACGATCCGGTAACCAAGAAGGAATTACCCAAAAGCCTCTACTTCGAAAAAATCGACGACGTCGTTGTCTGCTGCGGAACATACCGGGAAGTGCTGGATCCTTCCGAGATCGATCTCCTGTGATTCCGAGTGGTTGAGCCTGACGGTTCCCAAGCTCGGTCTCATCAGCGTCAACTCACCGGGAATTCTTCCCAAAAGAGTTGTGGCGCGGTTTCCTGATCGCGCCACTTCCAGGCACTCGTTCGCTGGTGCCCAAGTTCCGGCTTGGGAACCCGGCCCGACCGGATGAGCCGGCACTTTTCTTTCGGGGCTCCGGGATCCTCCATTGCACAGGAATACCGGGCTACCCAGGAAAAGTTTTCCCGCCATTATTCCGTATGAAAGGTCCTCTTTCCTGCCGGCTGAAAAGCACGCTTGGAGCCGTGCTCATGGCCGCGGCCTTGCTGCTGGGGGGTCTGCTTGCACGACGCCGGTGAGGGTCAAACGGTCTCTCAAACCATCTGCGTCGGAGAATCATCTACGCCGGCACTGGAACGGCCAAAGATTCTGAACCCCCATTCCGATCGGATTACAGCGCACAGGCACAGGATTATGGCTGCGAGGATGCCGCCCGCAAGCATCGGATTCGAGCGGTAATAATAGTAGATTCTCCCTTCACCTACAGCCGGGATCACCGTCGGGTCGATCGGCAATCCGTATCTCCTGGCGAGGGCTCTTGCATTGCGCATATTGATGACCGGGATTCCCTGCTCCAGAAACCGGCGCATCACTGAAGGATTTTTCCTGATGCCGCGGGGAAGCTGTGTGTTGACCCCTGTTTTGAACCACTCCTTGCCGATGTTGACTCCAGTCGATGCCGTACCTCCGCCGATATTTATGTACGCCGCTATCGGCACGCCCGAGTGCTGGTAGATCTCCATTCTCCGCCTGATGTCATCCTGCAGATTTTCCGGTTCGAACAGGGGCAGTCCGTTCCTCTCCACTGCTTTAACCAGGAGGTCCCGCCCTTCCGGGGAAAGTCCTTTGCCAATGTCTCCCTTGCTCCCGAGAGTCGTGAGTACCGATCTGAAAGGAAAAATGTCTTTCTGGTAGAGAATCCTCTCCATGTCGATCCATGTGAGGTCCGGATTGTTTGCGCCCCATTGGGAAGCGCTTGAGCTGGAGATGATGATCGGCTTCAGATGCATGGTGCTCATGGCGGCATACAGACATATGTTCAGAGCGGGAAAGGAACTGGAAATGCCGACTGCCACGGCATCCCCGTCTTTGACCCCTGCGTTTCTGAGCAACAAAACGAGGACGGCTGCAAAATTCGCATTCACGGATGTTCGCTTGGCAATCAAGCTCCCAACCTCGCTGGTGATCGGGGTCATGGATGAGCCGAGCAAACCCGAATGAGCCGGGTCCACGGAATTTACAAAATGCGGGTTGAGCTTGACTCTTTCGTCTCTCACCGCCTCCATGGCGACAAGGGCCAGGTTGGAGGCTTTCATCTGTTCCTTGTAGTATTCCGTGTTGACCCGCATCGGAAAGTTTTGAACCGAGTAGAATCCGATCATTGCAAGTATTGCGATCAGGAACAATGCCGGCAGGGAAACGCTTCGGGGCCTCCAGTATATCTTGGGGGTCATATATCGAACTCTTTTCCAAAGAAGACGATCAGGATGAGGCGAACCGTGACGGAAGCGATCGTTACGGAGCAAAAGGTCTCGAGTATCCCCTGCCTGTCCATCCAGATGGCTATCAGGCCGGGTACTATGAAACCAATGACCGAGTACTCGACATTGCCGATATCCAGGGGGGCGCCGATGATTCGGTTGACCAAAGCGCCCGTCAGATAGCCGATAAGAATGGTGATTGCCGTCCGCCGCCTTCCGTAAACGATCACCGTGGCCGAGAGGCCCTTAACCAGGCCCAGCGTGATCAGGGCGGCGGAGAAGGTCAGGGCGAGGTCGAGCGGCTTTTCCAGGTGAACGGCAAAATAACCGGGCACAATCATTCCGCCTGCGGCAAGGCCGAAGAGTTCCGAGAAGAGCACGCCCGTGATCAGGCCTATGCCGATCGATACGGGAAGAAGTTCGATCATACAGTTTCCTTCAGGAAGGCTCTGTTTCGAAAATAGCGCGAAAGGGTGAGTCCCTGGCCTTTTATGTTGCCGATACCCATAACCAGGGCCGAAGCGCCGGACATTTCGAGGATCATCTCGAATATTTCGGCATCGGGTCTGCCGTCCCCATAGATGATTTTGCGTACGGGGACTCCAGCTTCGATTGCCTTTCGGGCGAAAAAATAGAGTCCGCCGCCAATCAGCAGGAAGTGGTCGACAGTTCCCCAATTCACGCACGCGCCTCCCAGTTGCTCGGAGCGTTGCGGTCGGTCGGAGCGGCAGTTTACGATCATGATGCGTGTTTTCACGTCCGGGCAGCGTTTTGAGGCGATTTCCCAGAGATATTCCGTAGATTCAGGATCGTTTGCGGAAAATCCGTTTGCGAAATAAAGCCTTCGTCCAAAAAACCTTATGCTCTGAATGGTCATTGCGCCGGCATCCGGGGTTGCCTTCCACATTCCGCTGAGCGCGGTTGCCCGATCTACTCCCAGTTCGCTGCAGACCCTGAGGGCCATTGCCACGTTGCTCTTGTGCTCCAGATAAGAAAAACCGCCGATCTCCTCATCTGTAACCGCGGCATCGTTCTCGGGGCCGATAACTACGAGAGAGGTCTCCCGGTCCGCCGCGGCTTTTTCGAAAAGAGGAATGTATTTCCCTCCTCCCACGAACAGGGTTCCTTTCGTCGGGGTGGTCCCGGCCAGGGCGGCGGCAACATCAATTTCCGCCGGGCCCATAACGTCCAGGTGATCGGCTCGAACGTTCGTAATCACTCCGTGGGTCGCCTGTACGAACTTCTCTTCGCAAAGCCACTGAAGCTGCGGATGAACCGCCATGCACTCGATCACTAGTGCATCGGCATTACAGAGGGCTGTGAAGGCCATGATCCGGACCTGTTCTATTACGTTTGCTCCCCGGGGCCGGAAAACAGGGTATTCCGACCCGTCCGGGCAGATCATGAAAGGAAGAGTACCCGTCGTTTTGGCGCAAACAGTCATCCCCGACTCGCGCAAACCCGCCGCAATGAGTCGCGTTATGCTCGATTTGCCCCGGGTGCCGTTTACGTGAATGCGGATCGGGATTCGCGCTATATTTTGCCTGTGCCTGCCGGTTTCCCAGAGAAGAAGGCAGATAGCCCCGATCAGAAGGGCAAAGAGAATGTCACTACCGGCCATAGATGATCCTGAAAATGGAGAGACGCACTCGCAACCCCGTAATTTACACCGTTGTTTAGTGTCGCTCCGGGAGCAAAAAAATGGGGTGATCCATGTATTTTGGCCCGGCAATGCCGTAGAGGACGCAAGAACTCGGACTCGTGAGGTTTCCAGGAGGGCATTTCCGGAATGGATGAGAGGCCGGAGCCGGCAGGCCCGCTCCTTCTCATACAGAGTTGCGTTCAAGAAGGATCCAAATAGCGTGGGGACCAGCGGCCCCCACACCCCCTGCGCCGCTCTGCGGCTTACTTGGCGCAAGTGCCCGGTCGGGGGGTAACCTCCTCCACGTCGGCAGGGAACTAAATATCAACTTGAAAGCAACTATTTAGTATCAATCGATTTGTTCCGGGAGCCCGGCACAATGTCGTTACGTTTGTTTTAGGGAAATATGCCGCTGGTTCCCAAGGTCCGCCTTGGGAACCCCGTCCCGGCAGGCCGGATGGTTCCGGAGTATGCTTTACCGCTCTTTGGGCGCCTCCATCGCAACGTGCGAATCCAGGCGTTTTTCGCCTCGGAATGGTGAAGGGGGTGTCACGCAAGGGCTGAAGAGCTTAAAGCAAGAGCATTGAGGCGTAACTTGACTGGAGACATCGATTTTGTTTACAAAATTACAATTTATTTCCTCAAAAATCTTATCAAAATAAAGTCTTAATCCATTTGATTAACATTAATTCGATAGTGCCGGCAAGATTTGTATGTAACTTGAAAAATGGCGCAGCAATTGTCTCAATTTTGTTACCAGATACATATGGACAAATTTAACATACTAAGAATTATCTTTTTTTCTAAATATCGTTGTTTTATAATCTGCAATTATTTCATCAATAGTTTCACCTGTAAGTCCCAAGGTTTCAGAGGTTTTCATGCGGAAAGTGCAAAAAAATAAAGAGCAGCTCTTGCGGGAAGTAGGAAGATTGCGGCGCGAATTAGCCCGATCTCGAAAGTTGTTGGACTCGGCTTCCGTCGAACTTGCATCCGCACGGACAAATGAGGCGGTATACAAGGCCCTGTGTCGGAACAGTTCCTGGTTTGTTTGTGTTTTCGAAGTCGTTGCCGGCAGTGAAGGAGTAATCGTCGACTGGATATTGAGAGACGCGAACCGGGAAGCTCTGCATAATATAGGAAAACCGCTGGAGGAAATAGCGGGCCTGCGCGTATCGGAGATCTTCGGCGTGGAGAAGATGGCCCCTCTTATCGGCATCTCGCAGACGGTCATAAAACGCGGCAGTCCATTCACTCACGAGATCTATTGTCCCGGAAGCGGTAAGTGCTTTCTGTGCACATGCTTTCCGACCGGAGAAAACTACTACGTCACGGCGGGAGTGGACATAACGGATCGCAAAAGGATCAAGGAACTTTTGATCCAGAGCGAGCGAAGGCTCCGGCTTGCACTTGAAGCGGGGAGGATGGGGACCTGGGACTGGGAGGTCGGGACCGACAACGCTAAATGGTCTGAAGGCCATTATACCCTGCTCGGCTATCGTGCAGGTGAAGTTCAGCCCTCAAATGAGGCCTTCCGTCGCCGTGTCCACCCCGAAGATCGTGCCCGTTGGGAGCAAGCTTTGAACGAAGCCCTGCAGAACGGGACGGACTATATTTGCGAGCACCGTGTTATATGGCCTGACGGTTCGGTGCATTGGCTGGAGGCGCGGGGGCGGTGCACATCCGATTCAAGCGGGAAAGCAAACAGGATGTACGGCGTCATCGCCGATATCGATGAAAAGAAAAGGGTCGAGACCGCGCTGCGGGAAAGTGAAACGCGATTCCGCGCTTTTATGGACAATAGTCCGACATCGGCGTGGATGAAAGATGAAAAGGGCCGATACGTTTACCTTAGCGCATCTGGTGAAAAGAGCTTCGGGGCAAGATTCGCCGATTGTTTCGGGAGGACCGATTTTGAGATCTTCCCCTTGAAGAAAGCCCGCAGGTACAGAAAAAGCGATGTTGAAGTCCTGAAGAAGGGCGCGTTCGTCGATTTCATCGAGGAGGCGACAAATCCCGATGGGACTCTTTCCGCATGGTGGAAATTCAAGTTCCCTTTCAGAGACGCTGAAGGGAAAAATTACGTGGGCGGCATCGGGCTCGACATCTCGGAACGCCGGAGCATGGAAGACGAGCTTCGAAAAGCCAGGGACGAACTCGAGGTCCGGGTCCGGGAGCGCACGGCCGAACTGGCGGACGCAATCGAATCGCTCCGGGAGCATCCTTCGAGGCTCATAATGGTCCAGGAGGAGGAACGCAAAAGGATAGGCGGAGAGCTGCACGACAGTATCGGGCAGACTCTTGCCGCTCTGAAGTACTGGGTGGAATTGACTCTCCTGGCAAGAAGCAGCGGGAATCAGGATGAGGCTTTCAGCAGGTTGGAACAGTTCATCCCGACGCTCCAGCGTTCCATCGAGGAGACGAGGGCGATCTACATGGGCCTGCGGCCGACGACCCTGGATTCCATGGGGGCCATTGCGACTATTCGCTGGTTTTGCAGGGAATTCCTGAACCTCTACCCGAACCAGCACATTGAGATCGAGTCCGGTGTGGCCGAAAAGGAAATCCCGGATGCTCTGAAGGTGGTCATTTTCAGAATCACCCAGGAGGCCCTCAACAACATCGCCAGGCATAGCCGCGCGGAATGGGTGGACATCTCACTCGTGCGAAAGGAAGGGTGTATTCGGCTCACCATTTCCGACGACGGCGTCGGTTTCGATGTTGATTCGGTCCTGTCGCGGGCATACGCAAGAAGCCTGGGCCTGACCGGTATGAAGGATAGAGCCGAAATTATGGGTGGAAACTTTTCGATAACCTCCTCGCCAGGCCAGGGTACCACCGTTCGGGTTGCCTGGCCTGTTCAGTCGAAAATACACCGCAGGTTGTCGGCGGTAAGCTGCGAGACCGGCTTGTTGAAACCAAAGACAATGCCGCACTGATTTAGGAAATATCCCTACACGAGAGGGCCGGCTTGCCCCCCGATTGGCCCCTTCCAACTCCCTGGTTATCATAGAGACTGAATTTGCAAACAGATAAGGACCAGGTGATTCCAGAAATGAAGGCCGGCCGATTTCCATGAAAAAACGTAATTCCCGGTTGAAACGCTCCCGCTCGAAGCTTACCCCGGCACAAGTTCCCCGAGAGCGGGTGAGAGAAGCAGTGCCGCAATATCGGAGCGCTCCGGCCGGCGCCTTCCGGGGGCGGGCGGTACTTGGACATCCTCCCGGTTTGTTTGTCCTCTTCTTTACGGAAATGTGGGAGCGGTTTTCTTATTACGGAATGCGCTCGCTTCTCGTGCTCTACATGGTTGACCACCTCTTCCTGCAGCCCGACGTCGGGCAGAAGGTGCTCGGGTTTGACGTCGTCAAGGGCGGGCTCGAGGCGATCTTCGGGCCGCTCGCTCCTCAGCCGCTCTCTTCGCAGATCTACGGACTCTATACGGCATTTGTCTTCTTTACCCCCTTCTTTGGCGGGATGCTTGCCGACAGGGTGATCGGCCGGCGTCGTACAGTGATCCTCGGTGCAGCCCTGATGGCGGCAGGCCATTTCCTGATGGCCGTCGAGTCTCTCTTCTTCCCCGCGCTGCTGATGCTGATCCTGGGCAACGGTGCCTTCAAACCGAACATATCGACACAGGTGGGGAGCCTCTACCCTCAAGGGGATCCGCGGCGGGACCGAGCCTTCACGATCTTCTATATGGGAATTAATCTTGGGGCGTTTTTCTCGCCCCTGGTCTGCGGCACGCTCGGGCAGCGATTCGGGTGGCACTATGGCTTCGGAGCGGCCGGGGTGGGAATGGTCGCCGGACTTTGCCTTTACTTGCTGGGGCAGGGCACTCTAGCACCCGACATCATCACGAAGGCAGGGGGACGGGAAGAGATGAAGAAGCCCCTCACGCCCGCCGAATGGAAACGGATATGGGCCTTGGTGCTTCTCTGCGCACTCAACATCATCTTCTGGGGTATCTTCGAGCAGCAGGGCAACACAATGCAACTCTGGGCAGACCGAAATACGGACTGGAATTTTCTGGGCCTTGAGGTCCCATCGACTTGGTTGCAGGCCATGAACCCCATGATGATTTTCATCTTTGCGCCGCTCCTGAATATGTTCTGGGCCCGGCAGTCCCGGAGGCATTCGGAGCCGTCGAGCATCATGAAGATGGCCATCGGCTGCTTTCTGGCAGGCGCCTCGTATGTGGTCATGATGCTTGCCGCTCACGGGACCGGACCGGAAGAACGGCGCAGCGTCGCATGGCTTTTCGGGTCCATTTCCATCCTCACCCTGGGCGAACTCTACCTTTCGCCGATCGGCCTGTCCCTGGTGACAAAAGTCGCGCCTGCGCGGGTCGTCTCGATGATGATGGGCGTGTGGTTTCTTTCGAGCTTTTTCGGTAACTATTTTGCGGGTTTTCTCGGCACATTCTGGGAAAGGATGTCCCGGGAGAGTTTTTTCCTGATGCTGACGGGACTGGGGTTAGCTGGAGGGATTGCAATTTGGCTGCTCGGGCGGCCGATCGAACGCGCCGTAGCGGAAAATCAGAACATGAATCATAGTGCCGGGTCTCCGGAGTGAACGCGCATAAAACTGCGCGTCACGCTCCACCATGTCGAGCACCTCTTTTACCGTCTTCCGCTTGCCGTATTTGATCAGTGCTTTTGGCGAGCAGACGTTGGTGCATACATCGCAATCGGGAAGACACGCGCCACGGTCGAAAAGTTTTAATCCTCCAACTCCTGGAACTCGTCTGGAAATCTCTCTTTCCAACTCAGAATGTAGTCGAATCCATCCGGCCCGAGGCGTCCCGACAGAGTGTCCATAATCTTTCTGCACTTCGCCGGGGTGTCATGTGGGCCTTGCATAAACAAGGGTTTGTCGTTATATCCGAAAGTGAATTCGGCTGGACATGCGGCGGCATCGATGTCACCAAAGATCTTTTCGGCCAATCTGTAATCCGGATGCGGTTCCAATCCGATCTGCGCTGCATAAGCCTCGGCACCTTCGAGTAGCTTCCTGGCAAAGGAGGGATCCACTTCGCCAAGTTTATCAACCGAGGAGACCCCTCCCACTTTGCGCCGGAATTCGGACTCCGGCATTACCTGAAAAAAAGCGGACTTGATTCCAAGGCAGTACACATCGACCAGAAAGAAGCCGGCCGCTATATCGCCATTCGGCAATTCACGGCTGACTATGACGTGGCCGATGCCCGTCTCAAAAATCGTCTCCGGCGCCAGACACTCGTGTATCGGGGATTTCGACGCAAGCTCAATTTGCTTTAAGAGCGAAATTCCCTCTGCGTGTGAGGCTTTCTTTTTGGCGTGAACCGCCTTGCGTTTGGCCGCTTTCTTTTCGAGCTTCTTCTGCCTGCTTCTGGGACCGAGCGCCACTATATATAATTCTCCTTTTCCGGTAGCCGCGTTCCGCTATGGTTCAAGAACGCTTTATCCCGGAATATACGCGGTTGCCTCCTGAAAGAACTCAACTCCTTCAAAAGGACCATCTAAAACAGTGAGTTTGACGAAATCACCGGTAGGCGTATTTATCCAGTCAATCTTGCAGTGCACAATCTGTTGTCCCAAATTGACGGTTCCATCTTCCTGAAGGGGCATCTCTATCACAGCTTCTCCTTTACGTTAAAAAACAGCTCCTGACCTATTACGCTTCCCTCTCGTACCGATTGGACTCCTATAGCACAAATGTCTATCAAAACGTACTGTGCTGTATCCTCTCCTGTTTGGTTCCCTCTGATGGGGCTTTTCTGCCATGGCTTCGATCAACGGAGCCTCTCTTTCACGATCTGCCAGTCGAGGTTGAAACGGGCCAGGTATTTACGCAGGCGGTCGGTATCACACGGAGCCGGACGTCTCATGTCCCGTACCCAGGCAAAACAGCGCCTCAGTTGGGATGACGCAAAGCGCGTTCTTGCAGAACGAGGAATCACGCTCGTGTCCGCGACCCTCGATGAAGCGCCCATGGCTTACAAGGACATCGAAAGGGTGATGGCCGCCCAGGCCGATTTGGTTGAGGTTCTTGCCCGCTTTGAGCCGAAGATCGTCAAGATGGCGGGAACCGGGGCGGATCGAGAGTAGTGATTATGAGGATGAAATGGCATCTGCTTTCAGGAAATGAGTGCCTGGAGTGACGAATCGTCCTCTTCTTTTTTTATTCAGCAAGCATTAAAATTATGCCATTATATTATGGCACGGAGGACCTGTTATGAAAGCCGCATTGCGTAATTTCCATGTACCGCTTCCCGAGCACCTTTATGACCGACTCAGGGAAGAGGCTGAACAATCCAGGGAACCTGCTACTGAAATAGCGAGGCAGGCCATTGAGGATTATCTGGAGAAAAGGCGAAAGAAAGCCCTTCATTCTGCCATAAAAAAATATGCAAAGCGACATGCAGGAACAATGGCCGATCTGGATGAGGGTTTAGAAGCTGCTTCTTCGGAGTACCTCCTTGGAGACGAAGAGGAGAATCGGTGAGACGCGGAGATGTTTATTGGGCCGATATAATGCCGCGCTCCGGTTCCGAACAGGGAGGCAGAAGACCCGTAATTATTGTCTCTCACGATGCATTCAACGAGGTCCCCGGCTGGCGGTCGGTAATAGTGGTTCCTGTATCCACATCCGCAGCCCAGGCCAAGCGAGGTCCAACCGCGGTCTATCTTCCAAAGGGAGCAGGCGGTCTGAAAAAAGAGAGCGTCGCGCTGTGTCATCAGATCACTACGCTGGATCGTGAAAAAATCGCTGAGCAGATCGGCATTCTTGCTCTCGATACCCTGAAAGCAATTGAAGAAGGAATAAAAGCCGCCATCGGTCTTCCGTAAAGCTCAGCCTCATGTGAGGGGCGCATCAACGAGGGGGTAGTAGCCCAGGTTCTCGAATCCGGGCGCGTGAGCGCAGGAGGCGAATTCAAGCCCTTAAAAACCCTGGTTCCCGGCTCAAAAGCACTGCCGGGATGACGGGATTGGGGGCTCCGTCATAAAATACCGGGGAACCAAGTCCGCCTTCATTTGGGCAACATCCTCTGGAGCTTGGGAACCAGCGGACGTGGCTGTTTCTAGAACTGGTACTTGGCCTCAACTGCAGTAATCCACCCAGACATCCTGCCAGAACATGGCGATCGAGTTGACCGCGTCGGCCATTATGGCCCTGGAAAGTTCCCAGAAACAGTCTTCTCCGCAAATGTTCGACTTTTCCAGTATATCCTCGAGGCCTACGGCTTTTTTCTGGTCGTCTACCGCAGCGACTGAGGGAGGTACGAGTGCGTACGAGGCGGCAAAGCTTGCCCTGCAAATGTAGACTGCTTCCTTCCATGGATCGCCGCAGTTCTTCAATGGATCCAAATCGGTACCGAAGTCGATGCAGGCAAAGTGCGAGCCTGCGGGGGGCTCGGCGTCGAGTATATCCTGTGGTTTTTTGCTTAGAATCTTATCTGCGTGGAAAAGAGCGGTGACCTGTTTCCCCCAGAGATCTTCCACTTCGGAATGGGTCTTCTGCTTGGCTGTGGAAGCGAGACCTCGATTGTCGCAGTGGAAAGGCATGTGTGCGTCCGCGATGTAATGAGATACCATCCAGAGTGTCATCGCGATGTTTCTCGGAGAGTAGCGCAATGTCTTGGCGATGCAGGCAGCACCCGCAGGATTGACGCCGGTCAGGCCCATGACTTCGTCGTCGCCCATCCTGAGCATGTCCCGGGCTGCCTGGCAGAGTGTATTGACCCTGGCGGGGAGATGCCCCCCATTATCCTTCACCCTGTACGCTTCGTCCCACCATGCATCGGGTACCCTGTCGAATGCGACCCCGGGTGTAACGGTGTGGACCGGGAGATGTGCTTTGAGATCCTTTTTCGACAGTTTGAACCGTTCTTTCTGGCCGCCTGTGTAAACGGAGTTCTTGAAGACATGGCCGTACGTCATGTCCTTGATGAGGGAATCCGGCAGCCATGCGGCAACGACAACGTCTCTCAGATTAGCGCCGAGGAGTTGTTTCAGGCCTTCCAGCTTCTTCGCTTTGCCTGGAGAGGTTTCCGACAACAGTGCGATCTTCCGGTATGCTTCCACCGCGAGCCAGGCATGAGTTGGTTGATTCATGGCAAGACCTCTCTTTTGTGGGTGAATTTCGACCGGCCTTTGACATGTCTTCTTTTACCGTGTGAAATGTCGGCGTGCCGACATTCCGGTGCATTTCGGCCCCGGCTAAGCGTTCCGGGGAGTTAGACCCTGCATTTGGAGCAGTATATCACACTCTTATTGAAAACAAAGCTTCCGAAGCGGCATGTTCCTGCTCCCGGGGACCAGACGTGCCGGAAACCGTCGGACGCCTTATTGATTCTTCAAGCAAATCCGCCGTTGACACCGATTGTCTGCCCGCTCACCCAGGCCGCTTCATCGCCCACGAGAAACAGCACCACGCGCGCAATATCCTCGGGTAGGCCGATCCGTCCGAGAGCGGCGGCGGACGCAATCCGGGCAATTTCCTCTTCCGTTTTCCCTTCTCGGAACAGTTCCGTGTCGGTGGGGCCGGGCAGGACGCAGTTGACTGTTATTCCCCGTCCCCCGACTTCCTTGGCAAAAACGCGGGTGAACTGCTCGACGGCGGCCTTCGAAGCCGAGTAGGCGCCGTATCGGGGGAACATCATGCGGGTAACGGAACTCGAAAAATTCACAATCCGCCCATTGTTTTCCAGCCGCGCGGCAGCCTCCTTCAGCATGAGGAAAACCCCTTTGACATTGGTGCGGAAGATCCTGTCGAAATCGGCTTCCGATGTCTCCGCGATTGTTTTATAAGTAATGACCCCGGCGTTGTTGACGAGAATATCCACCTTCCTGAAAGCGGAGACAGCGGAGTCGAACAATTCGGCGGCCCCCGCGGGAGTTCCCACATCCGCCTGTACTCCGAGCCCCGTGCCTCCCGCCGCCTTTATTTTCTGAATCAGCTCATTCGCCGCTTTCCTGTTCCTGACATAATTCACGACCACGGATGCCCCGGATTTCGCAAGCTCACGCGCTATAGCTGCGCCGATCCCGCGAGACGCCCCCGTTACAATGGCGACCTTGCCTTCGAGATTCCTCATAGAAAAATTCTCCCATGTTGATTCAAAATGATGATGCGTGAGCTGCAAGCCTCTCTGATCAATCCCTAAGGTAGTGCCGGTTTATCGCATAGTATAGACTCGGCTTCCGGCCGTTACGGAAGGTTAAAGCTAAACCATTGAAATAACAAATGATACTCTGCCCCCCCTCTGTACAACAAGAGTGTGGATGTTCACTTTATAGAAAATCGAATGAGTTGAAAGGAGTTGGACCAAAAAATGGATAAGAAGAAAGTACTGGGCATGCTGGGAATCGGAGTAATGACACTGTTCCTGAATTCGCAGGCCTTTGCCTGGGGGAGTTCCGCCAATAAGGGAAGCAGCTCGGATAAGGGGACGACCCAAAGCGACCAGGGCAGGTCTTCGTCCGACATGGGGAGGCAGCCCTCCGACATGGGAACGACCGACAAGGGGTACTCTACCGATCAGAAGCGGTCCGGAACACCCTCCGACCAAATGAACCGACAGCAAAGCGAGTCCGGAAAATCTTCCGGAAGTTCGTACTGAAAATGGTAGGGGGCCCGAACCTCTAGTGCAGGTCGATGTTGCCCCCGTATTTCGGGAACGGTGATGGAGAAGAAAACGGAGGTAGAGGCAGATTCTGCCCGGAAATCCTTTCAACTCTTCTCCATCAACACCAAACCAACCTTTTGGAACCCTCGTTTTTGGCAAACAAAACATTTTGCACATTATTGAGAATTCAAAAAATCGGAGACATCCGTTGATGTCCGGCTCCGATTTGACCCGGTATTAACAAGCGATTAATTTCAACTCAGGTATTAGACAGACATCACGAAAGAGTGCGAACCGACTTGATCGAAAAAACTGAAACTTCGATAGCGATAAACAAGCGAATCGGAAAAAGGAGTTACCAATGACACGATTTACCGGTCTGTGTCTCGGGATAGCTTTGGCTTTTGTCATGGCCCTCGGAACGAACAGTGGAGCCATGAACTACCAATCTGACGGAATGGGGATGGGGTCTTTCATGTTGACGGCCGGCGGAGGCGCCGGAGGAGCCGGCAGCGCGGGCGGCGGTATGGGCGGTAGTGCCGGACCCGGCATGAGCAGCGGCAGAGGCGGCGCCTTTGGAACCGAGCCCGGGATGAGCGGCAATACCGGACGGAGCAGGACGGATATGGGCGCCGATACCGGAAATTTAGGTCCTCAGGATATGACGCGTGGAAACCGGGGCAATTTCGGAAACTTTGGGCCTGACAGCGGGGTGGGCGGTTCAGCCGGAAATCCGGGCAATTTCGGGAATGCGGCTCCGGACGACAACTTCTCCGGACCGGGGCGGTTTGCGCAACCCGGACCGAATTTCGGACCCGACGGTTCGATGAATCCGGGGATGAGAAATAATTTCGGGAGCGATTTGAACAGGTAATCGATAAACCCGGCCTGCAAAGGAACGGGTGATGCCTAACCATATGTTGGATACCTGCCTCCTCACAGTTTCTTGAAAAAAGGGGGCAGGTGTTAACCCTGGATTTCCTGCGAAGCAGCTTGTTTGAATTCGGGGTATATCGACGCCGGAGACAGGAGCAGATCAGTTGGAGCGAAATTCTTTTTTTGAGCCGCCGGTCTTCGCAAGGCCGTTTCCAAGCGACCCGCTACTAGTATCCGGCGACTTTGCGGAGAGTGCCGTAGGGCGACCGTTTCCGGAACGCCCTGCGTTCTCTGGGAATTTGCTAAAAAGACCGAGTTAAGTAGTACGGTGAGATTTCGATGCGGCTAGTACCCTCCGCCACCACCACCACCACCTCCACCACCGCCACCGCCTCCTTCACCGGAGGCGCTTCCGCCGGAAGAGGAAGCATACGCACAAGGCGTATTACGGCAGGGGGCCTGGCCGGTAAGCGTATAGCCCACGCCCTCGATGCCGAGGTCAAGAGGCAGGATTCTGCCGTCCCAGTACTGTCTTACACGGTTCTTGAGTCCCGGATGGTTGACATCCCATCTGTAGCATCTGAAAACCTGGTTATAATTGCTGGTGGTTACATCCTGAAGGTACTTCGACGTCGCACCGTTTCCCATGGGGTTGATATACTCCCATGCAAGCGCGCCTTTAGAGGTCACTTCGCTGAAGTGTCCCATCTCACCCGAACATATCAAGGTGTTGCCGTTCGGCAGGCGTTGCGTGCCGCTGATGTGCGGGGAGTTCATGCTCGAGGGATGGTTGCTGGAGTAATCCCAAACCACCTGGTTCGATCGTTTCATCTGGTTCCAGCCAAGCCCCTGGGGCGTATTCTTCATAGTGTAACCAGGAGTGGTATGCGGCCACACGTAGGTGTCGCTCAGGATGGGCGCCGGGGGATTCGTGTTGGTCATGGCCGAGATCCTCGGGTTGATCTCCACAATATGCGTACCGCCGCCCAAGGGGTTGTTGTTGTTCGCATGGTTGTCAAAAATTATGAAGTTTCCTGCGCCCGGCATGTTCGGCCCGCCGGTGTACTCCTTCGGTTTGATCCAATTAATGCAGTGGGCGCCCCAGATCTGGACGGTACCGTTGGAACCCCACGAGGGCCTGTCATTATCGGCCGTCCAGTGATAGTTCATCGGGGCTCCGAAACGGTACAGGAAATCACCGTCCGGTCCGGCCGCTGCAGCGATGTTGGCTGCAAAATTCGTCGTGCTGACGAAGGTCTTGCCGTGATCGACTACATAGAACTCATTGTGGTTTCTTGAGTTGAAAACGATGTAATCGAGGTCCTGGTTATAATCGAGCGAGTTGCAATGGTTCCAGTCCGCCTTGAGTGTTCCGGTGGTCTGGGTGTTGTTGAGGTTGAGGTCCATGCGCCGGAAGGCCATACTGGCATCGGCCACGTAATTGGGTTTTGCCGGATCGACAGTCTGGACGAAGTGGTCGTAGAAGCTCCACTTCCAAACCAGATTCCTGTTCATGTCGAACTCGTAAATCCCACAGGGCGACCAGCCTGCGGCACCGGCTGCAATCGAGCCGCCCATGGCAAGGCCTTCAGCAGCGGTATGGTATTCCCATGCTATAAAGATCGTTGTCCATGCATTGAGCTTCTTGTTCCAGATGCGCTGCATGTCGTGATGCTGGCGAAAATACTGGGTCCCGTACGACGGAACGTTCACGGACGTAAATACATTCAGGTCCCAAACCTTGTTGCCGTACCAGTCGACTTCTTCCAGTAAGCCCGCTGCACCGCCGCCGCCCAGAACGTTTGACACATTCGAGGGAATGCTTGAATCGGCATTCTTGACCAGTGCTTTCAGCAGAGTCCCGGTTTCCGTGAGCTGTGCCTGCCAGGGAACCTGGTTCCTGGTTTCCCATTTATGAACGAGCCGGCCGTCCATGTCGATCAGGTAGGTATAGGCGGGGTTGGTGGGAACCTGTCCCGTATTCGGCCAATTGCACGGCGTAAACAAAGTCACGCCGGTGAAAGCCGTATTTGTGTCATAATAGCTGAGTTCCGTCGGGTAATGGTACGCCGCCTGCACGGAACCGATCGACAGGCCGAAAAGCATCGCGCCCGCCATCAAACCATAGCCAAACTGCTTTAGCATGTACACCCTCCGTGTTTGATCACATACATTGCTCTTGTATTGATGCTGAAGAATAGAGGACTTTCCATTTGCATATGCGGCTCATGTCGCTCGACGCTGAGCGGGCAATCGGCATCAATGCCGGACTGTGCGGTCAGGATCTGCCCATTATATTTTGTCCTTGATGCACTTCCCGTTCAAACCGGCTCAAGTATCCGCCACTCTGAATTGCTGTTTGCCGGTTACCTCCTTTCTGTTGACCATTCAGACGCACGCGAGGCAATCTGAATGCGACTCAGGCAGATCCTGCTCGTTGATGAAAGATAAATTTGGTATGGACAGCCATGCCTGTGCAAGCGCCGGTCCAATGGGCCGCGCTCTTTTCGCGCGGACACGGCCCGGTACTGTGACTCTTGCGGCCAGGCTGACCTTTTTCTGTTTTTTTCGGTTACTTGCGGGGCATAGTCTGTGCTTGTTCTGCGGAAGCGGCCTTGAGTTTCTTATCGATTGGGGGTGCCCCGGAGTTGTATAGGGGGTTGAACTTTTTCACCGTAAGACTGTGAAGATAATATCAAAGACATAAAAATCGGATACTTAAAGCTTGTTGAAAAAAGTTGATGAGTTGAACAATGTTAACAGGTTCTGTTGATTCAGGGATGAACCGCAAAGATTTTTTATGAAGGGTCGAGCATGACTTCGAAAGAATGGAAATCTCGGAAACGCTTGTTGATGCTCCTCTGTTTGGTCCTGGAACTGATAAATCCCGGCAGGATATTTTCGCAGGATGTGCCCAGGAAAACAGTCCTGGTCATCAGTTCCGGAGATCCCGACAGGCCTGTTTATTGGAGCAATTTAGAAGGAGTCAGAGAATCGTGCGATGAACTTTATCCGGGCTCGGTTGAAATATTTCGGGAGTTTATAGATCTTATACGGATAGAGGAGCCGGAATATGTGAACTCCTTACCGGAGCTTTACCGGAAAAAATATGCATCCAGGAAGATCGACGCGATCATTGCATCCG
Source organism: Pseudomonadota bacterium (assembly GCA_023416335.1). Next base: position 25,074 of record JAEZHY010000140.1, read on the forward strand.
GACCGGGCATCGATGAATTCGTGAGCCGGCATGCAGGCTCCATTTTTCCGGGTGTCCCCGTGCTCTTCGGACCCGGCAAAGAACCTGCCGGCCAGAGGTTTCATCGCTTTGAGGAGTGCATAGAACTTATTCTGCATCTTCAGCCTGCGGTAAAGAAATTATTCGTCATTATAGGGAGCCATTCTATCGATGAGCAATTCAAGGTCTTGGTCAAAGATTGCGAAAAGCTTTTTCCCAGCTTGGAATTCGTCTATTTGCAGGGGCTGTCGCTTAACGAACTGATGCGCGCAGTGGGGGAGCTGCCGAAAAGCAGTGCAATTTTCTTCGGCAGTTTCTTCAAGGACAGGAATGGCCTGAGTCTTACGATACCTGTGGTGGCCGGCAAGGTTTCGGAGTCTGCCGGCTGCCCGGTTTATGGAATGAATGGGCTTATGATGGGAAAAGGGATCGTTGGCGGCCCGTTGGTGGATTATCGGCAAACGGGAAGGATAATGGGCCACCATTTGCTGAAGATCCTGTTTGGAGATGATGCTTTAAAGGGGACCTCCCCAGTCGAAATGTCAGTATTCAAACAAGTTGATGAACGTCAAATGGTTCGTTGGCGACTTAGCGAAAGCGACCTTCCTCCCGGTTACGAGGTCGTAAACCGTTCTCCTTCCATCTGGCGCGATCACAGATACGAAATCATGCTCGTATTCGTCTTCCTGTTTCTGGAAACGACGCTGATAATCTCTCTGCTGAGCGAGAGAAGGCGAAAGAGAACAGCAGAGAAGAAGCTGCTCGAGGCTATGGACGTTCTCAAAGAGAACCGGGAGGAGTTGAAGAGCACTCTCGACTCCAAGAGCATGGTGCTCGAACACCTGAAAGAAAAGGAAGCGACTTTGGAGGCCATAGTCTCATCGATACCGGTGGGAGTGGTGATTGTCGAAAGGGGGACGGGGATTATCCGGCAGGCGAACAGGGCTGCCGGAGATATGTTTGGAAGAACTCCGGAGGAAATGATCGGACAGCCCTGCCGGACGTATTGCAAGTCCTGCTGGCTGATGACCGAAAAGGCCGGAGAGGAATGCCTGAAATCATTCGAAAATTGGATCGCGGGGGAGGAAGATAGAGAGACCTGCGTTCTGCAGACGGTAGCGGATCTCACACTCCGGGGAAAACCGCACCTGGTCGAGTGCTTTCTCGATATAACAGACAGGAAACTTGCCGCGAAAAAAGCCCGGGAGCACGAGGCCCAACTGGTTCATGCCGATAGAATGATATCCCTGGGGACAATGGCTGCCGGGGTTGCCCATGAAATAAGTAATCCCAATAACTTCATTTCCACCAACGCGCCTGTATTGAAAATGGCATGGGACGGCCTGTTGGAAAGACTGGACGAATATGCCGCCGAGCATGGGGATTTTCCCGTCGGGCAATTGCCGTACTCCAAAGCTCGCGAGCGAATTCCTGCACTTCTGCGGGGCATTATGGAGGGCTCGGAACGCATCAGAAACATCGTGCGGGACATGAAGGAGTTCTCCACCCCAAAAAGCCCGGGGATGGACGAAATGGTAAGCATCAACTCCGCTCTTGAGACCTCGCTGAAGCTTCTTGCAAATACTCTGTACAAATCGGCCCTTAACGTGAAGGTGGAATACGGGGAAGATATTCCCCCAATTAAAGGAAACTCTCAGAGGGTGGAGCAGGTTGTGGTAAACTTGATCCTCAATGCTGTGCAGGCCCTGTCCGGCAGTAGAAAAGTCATCAGCATAAAGACGGCTTTTGCCCCTGATGCTCAACGAGCCATTTTGGAGGTCAGGGATGAAGGAGAAGGGATCGAGCCGGCGAATCTCAAAAGAATCTTCGACCCGTTCTTCACGACCAAGCGCGAAACAGGCGGTACCGGCCTTGGCCTGGCTATCTCTTTGAACATTGCCAGGGCACACGGCGGAGAAATCCTGATCGATTCCAGACAGGGTGAAGGTACTGTTGCCAGGCTGGAGATTCCGGCATTTTTCAAAAAAGGAGTAAACGAGAAGCATGGGTATCCAGCCTAATCCGGAACACCCCCTTCTGATAGTAGATGACGAACCCACGACTCTTGAGAGCTTCACAATCGCATTGGAGTTTCTTGGAATCGATAATGTCCTGGTGTGCCGGGACGAGACCAGGACAATGAAAATCCTGGAAGAGGAAGATATCGAGGTAGTCCTGCTGGACATGGTAATGCCGTCCATGTCAGGGGAAAGCCTGCTGGAGGAGATCAACAAAGAATATCCCGACATCCCCGTTATCATGGTGACATGCGTGGACGACATCCAGACAGCGGTGAGATGCATCCGGAAAGGCGCATTCGATTACATAACGAAACCTGTCGACGTCGACCTGTTTGCCTCCAGCGTAAAACGGGCTTTGGACCACCGGCTGCTGAAAAGGCAAAATGATTTGCTGCTGTATCATGTACTGACCGACAGGCTCAAATCTCCGGAGGCTTTCTCATCGATAATCACCCAGGACAAGCAATTGCTGAACCTTTTCATGTACTGCGAAGCTATTGCAAAGGGCAAAGAGCCTGTGCTGATTACCGGTGAGACCGGTGTGGGGAAGGAATTGTTTGCGCGGGCCATCTATCAGGCAGCCCTTAAGCGGGGTGAATTTGTGGCCGTAAACGTCGCGGGAGTGGACGACCACATTTTCTCGGACACCCTTTTCGGACACAAAAGAGGGGCCTTCACCGGTGCGACGGAGCCTCGCAAGGGACTTATCGAAAAAGCTGCCGGCGGCACCATATTCCTCGACGAAATTGGAGATATGGCCGAGAGTTCGCAGATCAAGCTGCTCCGGGTCCTGCAGGATCGGGAATACTTTCCGCTGGGTTCCGATCAGCCGCGGCCTGTGAGCGCCCGGATTATCGTAGCGACCAATAAGGACCTGAAGCATCTTTGCGAATCCGGCACGTTTCGCCGGGACCTCTACTACCGCCTCAGAACACACCACTTTCACATTCCGCCTCTTCGAGATCGGGCGGAAGACATTCCCCTCCTCCTTGACCACTACATGAATGAGGCGGCTCAAGAATTCGGCAAAGAAGTTCCGACTTATCCGCCGCAACTGCCGCAACTCCTGATGACTTACAGTTTCCCCGGCAATGTACGCGAGCTGAGGGCGCTGGTTTATGATGCGGTCGGAAAACATTCTTCCTGTATTATGTCCATGAAATTATTTCGGGAATACATCGACGACGGCAGGCTCGATACCTCTGCGCCTCCACCTCCGAGAGGCCGGATCTTTAAGTCACTCGAGAAGCTGCCGACATTGAAAGAGGTGCGCGGTGCATTGATAGAGGAGGCCCTGCTGAGGGCACGGGGCAACCAGCGGCTGGCTTCCGCGATGCTTGGGGTTACTCCGTCGGCATTGAGTAAAAGCCTCAAAGCTCAAGAGTGAAGTTTTTTCGGTAACGGCAGGGGGACAAGGGCGAGCCGAGGACGTGGCGCCCCTGCGGATATCAAGCGGCAACGGCATGCGATGCCCCTAACATGCCAGGTCGAAAAACATCTCCTGCCTGATTTCCGTTCCCGGTGGAATGAGCACGAAATCTTTGTCGAATTCGCTCTTCTCAAGGGTGTGGGCAATCAGAAGCTTTCTGAAAAAATCGAGGTTTCCCTCCAATTCCCTGTATTCTTTTCCGAAAAATTCCGCATTCTTTTGCGCCCGTTCCCGGTAAGGCCCGATATCGCCGATTCCGGTCCGGATGAGCGCTATATGCGTGTAGTGCTTGAGTTCTTCCTGCATGACCCAGAGCGCGGCTTCAGCTCCGACCCGCTGCGTATAGTCCTCTTCGACTATTCCGATCGGGTCCTTCTTCTCCGCTATCCATCCCGGAGTCAGGTAGTATGTTCCGGGACTTTCGCTGAAAAGTTGGTTGTATGCGTCGCAGGATCCCAGAAAGAGCGCGATGCAGTCGTGGCAGCGGGGCACAATAAGTCCCTGGTTCCGGGCTATCACGCCTGTTATTCCGTTCGAGCAGAGGCCGTATCCCAGAATAATTCGCGCGGCGCTCGGGGCAACTTCGTCGATTACGGCTTGAATCCGGCCGGCCATGAGCTGCGGCGTTCTGTGCAGGGCCTGCTCGAGGTACCTGGGTTCCACGTCGGAGGCGCCGTTCAGCACCTCCTCCAACTCCGTGCGCATAACGCTGCAGGCTATGATGTAAGTCTTCATTGAAGAAATCGATTCAATTTTTCGTGGTTTCGAACTCTGTGGATGGGAGCGAGGTCTCGTCGTCGCGATGGCCTGCCGGGGCGGGGTTCCCAAGGCGGACCTTGGGAACCAGCGGCGTATTTCCTAAAAGCAACATTGACGATGAAACTGTGCCCACCCTGCCGCGCTCCCGAAACACTAAGGGTTGTTGCAGCAAATAAGTTATTCCAGCCGCCCGGCCCGGAACGCCTGGATATATTCCATACAGAAATCGTCTCGGCCGGCGACCATAACGGCAGCCCTCAGTGCGCTGTAGAGCTGTTTGTCGGTCGGGTCCATGATGGCTCCGTCCAGGCCGCGCAGGATGGCTCCCGCAAGGAATGTGCGGTTTACCAGCTTGCGGTTGGGAAGCCCGTGGGAGACGTTCGTCAGGCCGCAGGCCGTGTGAACCCCCGCGAACTCCTTCATGATAATATCGATTGCGTCCAGGGTTGCGAGAGCGGATGCCGTATTGGCGGCGAGAGGATAGACGAGCGGATCGATGTAGAGGTCGTCAAGCGGCACGCCGGCCTTCTTTACCTGCTCCACCAGCTGACCGGCCAGTTCGACTTTCGATTCGGTCGTGTCCGCTATGGAATCCTCGGACTGGCACAGGCCTATAACCTTGGCTTTGAACTCCGCAACCAAGGGCAGAATCCCTTCGAGGCGCGCAGGTTCCAGGGTAATGGAATTGATCATGGGAGTGATCCTGGCCAGAGGCAGAACCTCGCGAATTACCCCTGCATCCGGACTGTCGATGCAAAGGGGAAGATCGCAGGATTCCTGGACCACATCGATAACCCATTTGAGCTTCTCTGCTTCCTCGCCAATGAACGCTCCCGCATTAACGTCAATGTAGTGCGCCCCCGCCTCGGCCTGGGCTTTCGCCTCGTTCTGGATGAAGTCCTTGTTTCCGGAAGAAATGGCTTCGGCGATACTTTTCCGTGAGGAATTTATCCTTTCCCCGATAATCAGCATAAACAGCCCCCCGCGTTGACTAAAGTAGTGAGAGGTTAATTCAGGTTTCATCTGGGACTTTGCGGCCCCAGGCAAGCAAGGAGAGCGATCTGGAGGCCGGACGGCGGGCACGATGCTTCCGTGCCCACCTTACGCGGCCCGCCGTTCACTTGCTCTTACAACCGGTCGGCAATCTTTGCCGGCCGACTTGGCTTAATATCCTTCATGCACCGCGGCCACGAGCGCCTTCAGGTTTTCCATCGGCGTGGCCAGCGGAATTGCGCATTCCGGACCGATTATATCAACGCCCGCTTCGATTGCATAGCGGACCTGCTTGCGAACGTCTTCAGGCTTGCCCTGGAAAAGCGTCTGGGCGTTATTGATGTTTCCGAGCAGGCAGATACGCTTTCCGACCTTCTCGACAGCGACTTTCGAATCCACCTGCCATTCGAAATGATAGCCGTCAAAGCCGGCATCGGCAAAAAGTTCGATCCTGTCCAGGCAATTCCCGCACACATGAAGGACGAGCGGTCCTTCGATCATGGCGGTCATCTCCTTGTGGATCGGCAGGAGATATTCCTGGTAATGATATGCCCCGACGAGGTTCCCGGTCGCATGGTCGGCAAGGACAACGATATCGGCCCCGGCCTGGAACTGTGCCCTGGCGAACGCAACGGTCACGGGCATGAGCTGGCGGAGCATCTTGACGATCTTGTCCTTTTCTCCCAGCCCGACCTGCAGCAGAAGATTCTGGGTCCCCGCCATGTGGTAGGCGAGGGTCCACGGCCCCATCACCTTGCCGACGATCGCGGCCTTTCCGCCGATGTGTTTGCGAAGAATCGAAAGAGCGTCGAGCACAACGCGCATGGAGGGCTTTTCCAGGATGTTCTCCGGAACGACCACGTCTGAAAAATCCGCGTACGGGAAATTCCGGCTGTCCGGCATCGAATCGCGGGATCCCCATTCCACCTCGCATCCGAGTGCCGCGGCTTCCTGGTGAACGCTGTATTCGGGCATGACCGTATCGAAGCCGATTATTTCATGGCCCGCCAGGGCGAGTTCGGCCATGGCGTTGGCATCCGTGTGCGCCTGAGGAAACGAGACCCCCGCGGCATCCATGAGGTCGTGGCAAACTATCGAAGTAACGCTGCCCGCGGGCGGGCGAACGCCCTTCATGCCGTGGTACAGGGCCGACATGACGAGATTGTAGGGTGTGGATTTCATATTGCTGCCTCCCTCATTCAATTCTGCGACAGGAATTTTTTCGCCAATTGTACAGCTTCACCGGCATCCTTGCCATAACCGTCTGCGCCGATCTTTTCGGCGAACTTCGCATCGACCGGTGCGCCTCCCACCATGACTTTCACTTTGTCTCGCAGGCCTTTTTCGCCCAGCGTTTTGATCACCTTCTCCATTTCGGGCATCGTGGTGGTCAGCAGGGCTGACAGTCCCAGAATGTCCGGTTTGAGTTCTTCCACTTTGGAGATAACCTTTTCGACGCTCAGGTCGATTCCAAGGTCCACCACGTTATAGCCGGCGCCCTCGAGCATCATGATGACGAGATTTTTTCCGATGTCGTGGAGATCGCCTTTGACCGTCCCGATCATGATGGTGCCCTTCGACTGGGCGCCCCCGCCCGACAGAAGCGGCTTGATGATCTCGAGGCCTTTTTTCATCGTCACGGCCGAAACGAGCATTTCCGGGACGAAAATCTCGCTTGCCGCAAACCTGGCTCCGACGACTTCCATTGCGCCTATGAGCGCATCGTTGATGAGGCTGTCCAGGTCGGCCTTATCATCGATAGCCTGCCGGACCAGTTTTTCGATGTCGCCATGTTTTCCGTCCACGACGGCCTGTTTGATGACTGCTGTATGTTCCATGTTTTTCTCCATCTCCCAAAGACGAGCACAAAAAGCTTTTTCAAAAGAGAAGAACCGGGAAGTCCGATTGGAGTGCCGATCGAAACTCCCCGGCAGATCGGCTCTATATATTTACGCCGCAGCGCGGGCGACCCGGTCGGGAGCCCCGGTTCCGGCTTCCTTCCGTTTCTTGTCCACGAGCATTGCAGCGGCGACGACTCCGATCAGGGCTGTGCAGGCAACCCAGATCCATGCCCAAAAGTAATTTGAAATCCCGGTGACGGGGTCTTCGGTTATGAGCCATCCCATTACATAGGGGCTGGCGGCGGCTACCATGTAGGCGAAGCAGTTTACGAAGCCCATCGCCTTCCCGTAAGACTCAACCGGGAACATATCCGCGGGCAGGCTTATGGCCGGGCCCCATGCCATATTGGAGAAGAAACCGGCACCCGTCAGAGTCAGAAGCATAACAAAAGGAGACACCCCTTTGGTAAGGGTTGCCAGGATTATGATGAAAGGAATCATACAGGTGAAGCAGGCAACGATCATCGGTTTTCTGCGGCCGTTGAGGACGCGGTCGCTGAGGTGACCGGCCAGGAAGGCCCCGAGCATCCCGCCGACAAAATAAAGCGAGGCCCAGACGCCCATTTTCATTACTGCAAAGCCGTGCACCTTGGTCAGGTACTGGGCCGACCAGGTCATTACGCCCCAATAGGCGAGCTGTGAAGCTATATATACGAAGACGAGCGGAATGTATCCGGGCGTTCTGAGAATGGTGGAGAAAGGAACATCCAGGGCTTTTGTCTGCCGGGCAATGACGACCTCGTCCCCGGACAGGACGTCCTCTTTGCGGATGACCCCCTCTTCGATTTCCGGTGAATAGGATTCCAGTGCTTCTTCCTTGCTGACGAATCTGTTCTTCTCGGGTTTGTCGTGAACGAAAAGAAGGATCAGGACGAACGGGACCAGCCCTGCAAAAGCCAGAAGGTGGAAAACTTCACGCCAGTTGTTGCCGCAGGCCGTATACATGAAGGTGGCGAGCATGGGCGCCCAGGCAGGCGTTACGATCCAGGACCAGGAGAGTACGCCCTGCGCCCTTGCCCTCTGCAGGGTCGGGAAGTACCGAACGATGAGTCTCGTTGAAGGGATGAACTCGGTCCCGATCATGATCCCGAAAAGGACCATCCGGAAGTACCACTCCTCGACGGACTTCACCTGGCCCTGCCAGTAGGTGAGGAAGCTCCAGGCGATAATCGAGAAGAGCATTACCCGTCGCGAGCCTATCCGGTCGCAGATCCAGCCCGTCGCGAGCTGTGCCGGACCGTAGAAAATCAGCATGAGAGCGGCCCCGATGCCTATCTGGACATTGGTCATTCCGATGTCCTGGCTGATGAAGGGTATCAGGACGTTTGTCTTCACGCGGTCAAGATACTGAATTGAGTAACAGATTGTAAGAATTGCCGCTAATAGATAGCGGAAGCGGTAAACGGAGGATTTTGCGGCTTCTACCATGGTGAAACTCCTTGCTAAAACCGGTCTTGCACTTACTTAATGTTGCAAATTCTCTAAAGCTGTTATGACGATTGACTCTTTACCTGCGAACAAATCCGGATTGGATCTATTCGTCCCCCTTTTGCTCTCTCCTCCGTTTTGCGCCTTTCTTCAAGGTCTTGATAATACGCCGAACATGAGCCCTTATCTTCCGTTCGGCAGAGACTGCGTCACCTCCTTTCAGTGCGTCCAAAATTTCGCGGTGATCTTCATAGGAACTCATCAACAGCGGGTTAAAATCCATGGATGTGGGAAGTGTCCTTCCCCTTACGAAATCCAGCATTTCCATGAGGAACTTGTTCCGGGACAGCTCATGGATCACGCTGTGGAATTCGAAATCATGCTTTGAATAATCGACGAGATCCTGGCGCAACGCACTTTCGTGCTGCCGGGCAAGGCAGTTTTCCATTTTGACGACTGCTTCGGCATGAATATTCCCGGCTGCCAGTTTTGCGGCGAGCCCTTCCAGGACTTCGCGTACCGAGTAGATGTCGAGTGCTTCCGACGGGGTGATGTCGGTTACGAAGACGCCGCGGTTTGGAACGCTGACCAGAAGGCCTTCCTGAATGAGGCGATTAACGGCTTCCCAGATCGGCGTGCGGCTGATCTCCATGTCCCGTGCGAGCTGCTCGACATTGAGGCGCGTTCCGGGCAGGAAGCGGCAGTTGGTGATCATCTCTCTCAAGACCTTATAGGCCTGTTCGCTCAGCTTGAGTTTTGCGATTATCGTTTTCATGGTTTCGGATCATAGCTCGAAAAATGAAGGAGTCAATTAATATTTCATTTTTCATATTTCATGAAATAGATTTTTTGTAATTTCTCCTGGAATGTGCTCTGTAG
>JAEZHY010000145.1 GCA_023416335.1 Pseudomonadota bacterium
CGCCCCATCCATTCCTAGGCCATCACTTCGGAAGAGTGACATGGCATCAGAGTCAGGGCATGAGTATATGGGTAGAAATCCCACAGCCATGCCGGCTGACAGCATCCCAGAACTGCCATACATGCAAAGGGCAAGAGCAATTGCGGAACAGTCTACCGGCCCTGACCCGAGTGTCGAAATTCCCAAACAAGCTGAAGCTCCCGCTCCCATAACCCGGTCTGCGGCACGAAGCGTAGCATTGACCGGTATTCATGAACGAGTACCAGGAGCCTATTTTACCGGTGATATGAGTCGCAAAATTTCCACTGCAGCCAAAGGGGTTGTAAAAAAAACTGCAGCCCCCGTCCCCAAGAATACGGATATGAAAACGGAAGTATCGGCAAAGATTTACAAGGTTTATGAGTTGCCCGCCAGCGTACAGGATTCCCTTCCAGGACTCATTATCTGCAGACTCGTTTACTCAGAGGATGCTAAGGATAGGCTCATAGTAGTCGACGGTATGAAAATGCACGAGGGACAAGAAGATGATGCAGTCGGCTTAAGGTTGGAGGAGATCACAAACGATGGTGCAGTATTCAGATGCAACGGTTTTCGGTTTTACAAGGCTGTAAAGGGCAATTAGAGAAGTTCGACCTTCGAAGAGTCGATTAGGCGGCGCGAGGCGCTGTTAATGTGCCAAGTCTTCCCTGAGCGTTTGCACGTTACTATGCATAAACTTCCGAAACGCGAGGCATGAGCCAGACGAGAGAAGGTCAATCTAAAGGGGTCGAAACTCAATACGGACCGTGGGGACCACGGTGCCTTCTTCCTCTTGCGTACTCCATCTTGATGGGGATCAGATTTTCCGATCCTGATCTAAAAACAAACTGGCTATTTTTTCTGGAGTGCTCCAAATTGATCAGGCTTTGAATTCCAAAATCATCCCCGGATTTCAAAACCCGGTGTTCAGACTGTACAAGAAGGATGGAGATTGCGAAGACTATCGGGGCCAAGAATAACCGTGATGAAAAAATATTTTTTTTCATTTCTACTCCTCCGCGTTTCTGAAATTCAAATTATCGCCTATTATAGGTAATTGCTAGAGATTCTCAATAAATCCCAAAGCGTATATGCTCTTGCCAAATTAGGTAAATTGCAGGGTGAAGGTACGGCCAATCCAATCAAAAGTACTTGCCTACTGCAAGGTGATGCGGTCGCATTTGCGCAAACTGACGGCGATCGGGACAAGCGATGCACTGTTTACGCAGGTGAACCCCTGCCAAAGATGGTCGCGGGTTTTGTATTCTTTCTCAATTCTGCATATTACCTTTTATGGTGACAGTATTGGTCCAAGCCACTTATATGACTGACTAAGGCGATATGGAATGATTCCATTGTTTGCGGAGGCTTGTATCATTACGGTGAGAGTGGGACTTGTGAGTTGGACGATTTGGCTATTTGCAATAAATGGACGGGAAACTTGGCTCCTTGGGACGCTCCGCAACGATTGGTGATCATGGGGCTTTATTAACACGTGCGCACCCTGCGTAAGTGAAATCTTTTAAGTCCTGGTCGGGGAAACCTGAGGTCCATGTCGGCAGGATCTGCTAATTTGGGCAACAGATTTTTGGTGATTGATGCCCTTCACCTACCCCTTTTCGATGAGTCTGACCTGGAGCGCAAATTTGGTGATGAATACGCTGAATACAAAAAGAACCGTTCCCTTGGATACCACACTACAAAGCATGGCGAGGGGCGGCAATTATTTTCCTTTCTTCTCAACCCTCCTTGCCAACGTGGAAGAGCTCGAATCGGCAGTATTGCACAAGAGTATGATCTGGATGTGCTGACTCGACAAGGCACACCCAAGGTCAGCTCCCTTTCGAACCTGTACCGGCATTGTGCTTTAATTATCGAGCCGATTTTCTCTTTTTCTGATTCTGCTGGGCCAAGGAACAGGCTCTCCTCATAAGCTCCAGTGCATTCATTGAGCCTTGGGAATGAGGAACCAAATGTCTATGTTGAAGTGATGGGAAAACCAGTCCTTATCACTACTTTCGGTTCGCTTGGTGATCTTCACCCCTATCTTGCGTTGGCTATAGGATTGAAGGCGCGGGGTCATGCACCTGTAATCGCCACTTCCGAATTGTACCGCGGAGTTATCGAGCAGGACGGGATCGGTTTTCATCCCGTACGCCCCGATATCGACCCCAATGACCATGAACTGATAAAAAAGGCTCTGCACCCAAGACTCGGGCCGGAGTTTCTGATACTAGAAGTCCTCCTCCCCAGATCAAATTGTCAGGGACCAGGAGAGATACCTGAACTTTACGGAATGAGTTCCCGCCCTGAGGGCTATTGCATGGCCCTGATATCTCCTACGTGGTCTCAATAATGGAATACCCGTGGGCATAGCGCCTAGTCTGGAGTATGCTTGTCAAGGTGATCTAAGCTATGCCGCGATCTCAAGCAAGATTTTTGCCCATCAACTTTTTCACGACATTATGTATATCGATGTTGTAGTTGAATATTCCTGATTCAGAATTATCTTGACTTCAATCTTATTCCGCAGCCGTGAACCTGCGGATCATATCAGACTTAGTCCGCAACAGCATTTTGCTCATAAATTACGGAAACAACTCCGCACGGAAACGTTTTGCTAACCACTGAATCCACAGATTACCGGGAGTGAAGCAATTGGACCTCGGGTAATATCAACGAACTTTCAGAAAAGGGGCTATTGTGAGATCCTGGCAATTACCTATAGGAGCACTGGTTTTTATCCTCTTGCTGATGGGTTTCAGTCATGCAGCACACTCCGCCCAGGGAAAAGCACCTGAGTCCGTTTCCGGGGGGGGCGAAGCCGGCGAGTTCTCCGTTTCCACATCCCTTGATATTTTCAGCCAGTACGTATTTCGCGGGGTGGCCAGCAACAAGGGCGGCGCGGTAATCGAACCTTCCGTTTCGTTGGGCTACAAAGGACTTTCGTTTTCGGTTTGGGGAAACCTCGACGCCAACCCCGCTAATGGTCTGAAAAACTGGACAGAGACCGATGTCGTTCTTTCCTATTCCCATAATTTGACAAAGAATCTCGATGTGCGGGGCGGAGCAATTTATTATTTTCTCGAGAACGCTTCCAACGATGCAATCGAAGTTTTCGGAGGAGCAACATACCATTTCCCTTGGTTCAACGTCTCTTTCACGGCATACAAGGAAGTCACTTACTATCCGGGGTGGTGGCTTCAGTTGGACGTGAATAGAACCATCCCCCTCCCATATTACGGAATGAGCCTTTTCCTGGATGCAAGGTTCGGATACCAGATCTTATATGGGAACAATAACCTCTTGAACACCTCACCAATCGAGTACGGGAACTTTTCGGATTTGCAGTCAGGACTGGTCATGGCGGCACTCAATATACCCTTTAAGAACATTCCCTCGGTCAATATATTCTATGTAACCCCCGTAATTGGTGTCGCCTATCCTCTTTCCTCCGCGGGATCGCATTACATTGCGGCCAATTCTGTAGATAATCAGGATACGCATATTTTCGGGGGGGTGAGTCTGCTGGTCCGCTTTTAAAAAAAATCAGGAGAGAATGAAAATCCTCTCCTGAATCCAATCTCGCTTACAAGCTCTGGCTTATCTACCCATGCCACCGTCGCCTTCACCGCCGCCTTCGCCTCTGGCAAGCTGCACATGGGCCTGAGGAGCGATCGCATTCCGCTCGGAAAGGACACGACCGAAACCACCTTCACCGCCGTGACCGCCTTCACCGCCGCCGCCTTCACCACCTCTGGCAAGCTGCACATGATCCACAAGTGTGTTTGTACCGGCCGCATTTGCATTCTGCCGGAAACCGAATCCGAACATAAGCAATATGGCCAAGCTAAAGCATAAAGCTGTAAGTTTCATTCTATCCCCCTAATTTCGTGAGGTTTTATCTCTTTACCAGAAAAATAAGGAGCTAACAAAAAAGGTCAAATTTTTGAAGTGTTTAAAACCCTGAATAGAGACCTGCCCAAAAGACTGCGTTTATTCGGGAGAATTCGGGGTTGATGCTCCGAGAACTTGGCCGGCACTGAAACACAACTTGCCAACATCTTAAACCCGATTAAGCTCAAATTATGATCCGGAGAATTTGAGAAGACAGTGCGGCAGTTCGTGTCCGGCGTTCAATTTGGCGAGAGAGTGGCAGACAACTTCGAATAGGCTGCTCCATGATCGAGACATCAAGGCGGTGGGCAAGCACCAAGATCAATGCAACTCAAGCTTGCGCTGCCATGGTACTCCATTTCCGCCACCGAGCATCATGACCCGGCATCGATTATTGCTTCTCTTTTTATCGATTTCCTCGACAAGATTTTCCCTACTTGAAAAAGCTCTGTGGTAACGGGTCGGTTATCCGGAATGCGCGGCTTGGTTGCCCGCTATCCGGCAACCCGGGATTGACGAGGTTTGCCCGGTCAACCCGGCCAAGGTTGCATTAAGCATCGGCATCATACGGACTTTGACGAAAAGGGGGGCAGTGGAGGTGAAGCGGTATCATGCGGGTATCATCCAAGTATCATTCCGGTACTGCTTGAAAGTTGAAGATCGGCTTCTGATCCAGGTTTGCAGCTTGATCTATTGTCTTCGCATTTAGAAAAATTTCCGCTCGATCAAGATCGAGCAGATCTTTGAAAACCGAATAGTTTCATTTCTTCTCTTCAGTGGGGGGCGACAATTGCGCCTGCAAGGCCGAGGTGGGTGTTGCCCAAATGAAAACGGTTGTGCACCCAAACCAACCCGCGCATTCATTTCGTCCGTGACGTGGCGCGGTCGGAAAACCGCGCCATAACGAATTAAGAATTCGTGTGGCGGAGGGGGCGTCGGTTGCGACCGGAATCGGAGCGGAGTAGTACCATCCTGCCCACCGCTTGCCCCTGGATGATCAAGGCCCCTCGGACCGGCTGGGTGGTGGGCACCCCAAAATACCGGAACCGCGCTTCCACCCTGCCGCGCTACCGGCAATTTGAGGCCATGATACTGTTTTCTTTCGTGATTTTCGTACTACTACCAGGCATTTTCTTGTTTTTTGACCTCTTAGATGCACTTTAAGCCGAGGGGAACCGAACAGCACTTTCGTGAATTTCGTACTCGTATGGCTCATCCAAGAACGATGGGTTACACTCCGTGACCGTGTCGTAACCGACCGGGGCAGGGCTGGTTTTCATCAGTGACACGACACAGTCTCTCCGCTCCACCCATCCGACGACCTTATCCAATTGTTTTCTTTCGTGATTTTCGTGAATTTCGTGGTTGAAAAGTCTTTGTCTTTGTACTTTGGTTGCGGCTTTGCTGCTCCAAGTATTTCGTGGTTCAGAAGCCTTTGTATTTTCCTTTGGTTCCGGCCATACCCGTCAGGGTTTTTCAACCTTCCTCAGACTTTGTCGGACTTGCGTCAAGGCTATTTCAAGGTTTATCAGGGTTGCATATCTCTTCCGTTCAAGGTTAATCAAGTTTTATCAAAGGCTATCAGGGGTCTTCAGGGTTAAAAAAATTCTGTGGAAGGTGTCAATGCCCTCAGAAACGGAGTGCCCCATTCAAAATCGATGTCTCTTTCGTGAATTTCGTAGTTAAGGGTTTTGTTTTTGCATTTTGGTTGCGGCTCTGCTGCCCCAAGGATTTTGCGGTCCCGGGTTTTGCCTTTTGCCTGGTTGTCCGGAATGCCCCCCCCCGCCACTGTATTGACTTGCCCAATCAAATGATTAGTAAGGCATCATAAAAGTTTCAAGGCCTAGGTGGCCTTGGCGCACACTTTCAAAAAACCATTTCCTACATCAATCAGGTCCAACAAAACCCAGGGAGGCCGTCTTCTCCTCCGCGGAAAGACAGGCACCCATTCACGCCAATCCTTGGAAAGGGGGCTCCCATGATCCGGCACTCCAATAAGCATTGGTATTTACTATGTATTATTGCACTCGGGCTAACTCTCTCCCTGTGTCCCGCAGCCCATGCAAAAACAATTTATGTCGGCTCGGGTTCGTCCTGGGCAACTATTCAGAGCGGAATCGATGCCGCTGCCGACGGGGACACTGTCATCGTCAGGCCCGGCTATTACACCGGTCCCGGCAACCTTAACCTGGACCTCCGGGGCAAGGCGATCGTGCTCAAGTCCGAAAGCGGTCCTTCCAGATGCACTATCGATGCTCAGCACAACGGCAGGGGATTCTATTTTCACAGCGGTGAAACGAGGAACACGGTAATCTGGGGATTCACGATCAAAAACGGTCTCGACGTCGACGTGCAAAGCGACGGAGTTCCGGGCGGCGGAGGGATCCTGATTTCGGGATCTTCCCCTACCATACGAAGCTGCATTATAAGCGCATGTGAATCGCAGACACTAATCAACCCGGGCGGCGGCGGAGGGATCAACATCAACTCCGGTTCGGCCCCCATGATCGCGGGCTGTACAATTGCCGGCAACAGCAGTTTCGGTCCGGGCGGCGGAATCTTCAGCCTGGATTCGTCACCACGGATCATGAATACCCGAGTAGCAAGCAATCTCACCTCAGGTTCCGCCGGGGGCGGGTTATACTTTGCGAGATCCGATGCGACAACGGGATCGGCAATGGTGGACGGTTGCACGATCATCGGGAACGGCCCGGTTCAAGATAGTACGAACGCATTGAACGGCGGCGGCATAAACTGTTCCAGCGACAGTGTTTCCATCCTCAACTCCACCATTTCAGGCAACCGTGCGGCAAACGGAGCCGGAATCTGGGGCGGTTCGAACCTCAGGGTCATCAACTGCTCGGTATTGTCCAACAGGGCTGATGCCGAGGGCGGAGGGATTCACTCCGTCGCAACGGGCAACAGGATCGTGAACACCAAAATCGATATGAACGTGGCGCAGGAAGGGGGCGGTATCTGGGCCACCGGTCCATTTTCTGCGGTCAACTGTTCGTTTGAACGGAATTCCGCGACGGACGGCGGAGCTTTGTTCGGAGCAGACGGCGAAAAAGTCGTAGTATCGAACAGCACCTTTTTCAGGAACGCCGGGGGAGCCTTGAGTTTCCTCGGAGCCGGCAACATTGTCACCAACTGTTCATTCGGCATCGCGACCAGCCCCTGGATCAAATCGACCGGCAGCGTCTATGCCACAAACTGCATCTTCTGGGGCAATTCCGCGGGCTTCGAACCCGCATCGCCCGGCCAGAATATCTTGATCAACTATTCCGACGTGCAGGGAGGGTGGGCAGGCACGAACAACATCAATGCAAACCCGCTCTTTATGAGTTCAGTCGATGGGGACTTCCATCTCAGGGTTAACTCGCCCTGCATCAACACGGGCCTCAACAGCGGACGAGTCGGAAAAACCGTAAATATCCTCGCGCGGCCATACGACAAGGACGGCAATGTCATAACCGGCCCCATGGACATGGGCGCCTATCAGTACCAGGGCCAATAAATTGAGCATGTGGGCCGCAGGGAGCGTACCGGCTCCTTTCGGCCCTCATGGGATCCATCCGCAAACGCCGCCATTAAGCCTCACCCGAACCCACATGGGGACCTCCGGTATTGGACCTAGGTCCAATTGTATAATCCGCAAGGGCTGCTAGATTGCAATCACCGTCGCGGTACTTCCGCTGGATTTGCTTACAGGTTCTGCTTACTCGCCCACGGCGAAAATGGAAGAGACGAGGATGAGGCATATGAACGCGAACGCAGTTGTTGCAATGGCGCCCCCCAGTGAAGACGATCTGGCCATGATACGGCAGTTCACGGCAGTCATGATGAATTACAGAAGCCGTCTTGGAATGATAGTTTCCGGCCTGGACGCCCCTCGAAGCAGGGGGAAGGATCGGATTAACGTTTATGGGGCGGTTTTCGGGCAGGACCTGGAAGCTGAAGCTGCAATCGCGCAACCCGGGGCAAATTAGGATCGGGTTGGACTCATTCATGCCTGCCCGGCGTGCTCCAGCCCGAATCAGGCATTTTGAAGCCTCAACTGCATCGAAATATTATTCCGCACAGCACAACCCACTCACGACTCCCGTTTTCAGCAGGATTTGACAATATCCGGAGAGTATGGATTTTGAGTCGCCGGTCTTCACAGGGCCCGTGTCCAGGGCCCGCTACTAGTGTCCGGCGACTATGCGGAGAGTGCCGCAGAGCTTCCCCTTACGGGGAAACTCTGTGTTCTCTGGGAAATTTCGTAAAGGAAAACCGCGGTTATGGAAGCTCGGGGCTAGTAGCCGCCACCGCCACCACCGCCGCCGCCACCACCGCCACCGCCGCCACCGCCGCCGCCTTCACCCGAGGCGCTGCCGCCCGACGACGAAGTTGTGATGCACGGAATGCTGCGGCATGGGGCCTGGCCGGTCAGGGTGTAGCCAACGCCCGAAATTCCAAGGTCGGTCGGAAGGATCCTGCCATCCCAGTACTGCCTTACTTTACCCTTGAGTCCCGGATGGTTGACATCATACCTGTAGCTCCGGAATACCTGGTTTGCGCTCATCAGGGTCGGTTCCGTCATGAATTTCACGGGGACGCCGTTTGCTACCGGGTTGACATACTCCCAAACCAGGGCGCCTGCTCTGTTCACCTCGAAAATATGTCCGATTTCCCCCGAGGTGCCCATGCTGTTGCCGTTGGGCAGACGCTGGCATCCACTGATGTGCGAGGAGTTCGCACCGCCTGGGCTGGACGAGCCGTAGGACCATACTACCTGGTTCGAGGCGTTCACCTTTCCCCAGCCAATCATGCCTGCCGCGGGTGTTTTGCTTGAATAATCAGCCAGCGGCGGGTTGACGTAAGAGTTGCTGAGGATGAGAGTCGAGCCGTTCTTGCCGGACACGAAAGGATTGATCTCTTTAATTTCAGAAGGTCCGCCCAACGTATTGTTGTTGGTGGAGTGATTGTCCCAGATGATGAAATTACCCGCTCCGGGCAGAACAGGACCACCCGTGTAAGCCCTGGGCTGGATAAACTGAATCTGGTGCGCACCCCAGATCTGGACGCTTCCGTTGCTTCCCCAGGTCGGCCTTGCACCCTGGTTGTAGTTCATTGGGGCACCGAACCTGTAGACAAAATCGCCGTCCGGTCCCGCCGCTGCGGCTTTGTTCGCGGCCCAGTTCGTGGTGCTCACGAAGGTCTTGCCGTGGTCGATCACGTAGAACTCATTGTGGTTTCTGGAATTTATGACGATGTAATCGAGATCGGCATTGTAGTCCATCGAGTTGATGTGGTTCCAGTCCTTGACCGGCCCGGCGTTTTGCGTATTGCTGAGGTTGATGTCGAGTCGGCCGGGTGCATTGGCCACATTGGCAATGTAGTTTGATTTGCTCGAGTCGACACTCTGGCAGGTATGATCATAAAAGGACCATACCCACACGATGTTGCCGTTCATATCCACCTCGTAGACGGCATTCGGAGACCAGCCGGTAGTGGGCGGCAGGTTGGTTGCGCCCAGAGCCTGTGCATCCGCTACGGTCTTCGCCTGGCCGGCGACAAAAAGAGTGGTGTACGCTCCCAGCTTCTTGTTCCAGATTCTGTGCAGGTCGTGACTCTGGCGATATTCGGCGGTGTAGGCCTTGAAACTCCAGACCATGTTGCCCCACCAGTCAACCTCTTCCAGAACGCCGCCACCCGCGAAGAACAGGGCATTGGGGTCCAGGGTTTTATCTTCGGGCGGAATGACGCACCGGAGAAGATTTCCGTTTTCAAGAATGGTTCCATACATGATGGTATAGTTCGGGCATGGCCACTTGTGAACGAGCCTGCCGTCCATATCGATCATGTACGTCCAGTTCGGATTGGACGCCGTCGGAGTTGGAACAGTAAACGGCGAAAAGATCGTTACCCCCGTATACGCCTGGGTGGTATCGTAATAACTGAGTTCCGTCGGGACATGGATACTTCCGGCCTGCACCGTGGCAAGAGGCAGACCCAGGAGCATTGCCCCGGCCAAAATAATTGAGTTCAGTCGCTTACCCATTAATGCCTTCTCCTTTGAGAATTTGCGAATTGCGGCGGATACGTTCCAGGCGGGATCCGAATCTTCCGCTGCCCTTGCCGCCGCCGCTATGTTGCTTCGAAATTATATTTCCCCTCTCCGCCTCCTCACTAAAATCACTTCTTTACCTCTGCTGGCTGTGGTCAACGCGAGCGCCGGTATCACCTCCTTTTGCCATGATGCGGATGCCCGTTTTGAACTCAATTTGCGCGGGCACATGACCTGGAATTCAACCCATATTGTCTAATAGATTCTCGTTGTTGCTATCTAATGTCGGATTTGTTATGGACGGCTTTGACAGTTTGCAAGGGACAGTCCAAAAAGGCCGAGGGACACCATTGAACAGGGAAAGCCGTTGAGCCGGGTTCTTCAGAAATCCGCGTACAGCCGCGGTCTTCAAGTGTTCCAGGCTCCGAAAAGGCATGAAGAGTGCTAACTGGTGCCGGATATTTTTCTTCCTACATCTTCCGGTAGGCATTGGACCGGGAAAGAAGTAGTATGAGAATACTCAATCGAAAAGCTAGTAATTAGGGATTTCGACAAGAAAACGCTTGTTTACAAGAATTGCGGAGAGTCAATCGATTGAGAAATCTCAATGGGGTTAAGGCACAGGGAGACAGACATCGATCATCCTGGATGCCCGATGGAGGGAATAGCATGTTCTGGAATAGCCGGAAAACCCGGCGGATATTGTCTGGCTTCTTCTTCGCGCCTATCCTGCTGCTATTCTTGCCCGGAATCGTCCTTTCCGCGGAACCGGCCAGGAAAAATGTCCTGCTCGTAAGCTTTGCACATCCGGAGATGCCCTTTTACGGAGGCTACTTTGCCGGAATAAGAGAGGCGTGCGACGAATACGATCCGGGCGCTGTGGAAATTTTCCAGGAATTCATGGACGTTGTTCGACTCAGCGACCCAAAGTACGTCAGTTCCCTGCCCGACTACTACAGGACGAAGTACGCTTCAAGAAATCTCGATGCCATAGTGACGTCCAATCCCGACGTATATCAGTCACTGGCATGGGACATCGATTCAATCTTTCCCGGTATTCCAGTACTCTACGACGATGATAAAAAAAACGCCCCGAATGCGATGGTTCCGGATATTGATGGATGCATCGACCTTGCTCTGCGGCTGCAGCCAACCCTCAAACGGCTGTTCGTCATTGCCGGGAGCCATCCGATGGATGTGAAATACATGGGCGCAATCCGCCGGAGTGAAGAGGAGTATCCGAAGCTGGAGTTTGTATACCTCCAGGGTTATTCGTTTGACGACCTGATCAGCACGGTTTCGGTCCTGCCGGAAAACAGCGCCATTTTCTTCAGCAGCTTCTTTATGGACAGTAATGGTTCGAGTTTTGTACCTGTTGAAGTTGCCCGCAAAGTATCCCGAATCGCAAATTGCCCAATGTACGGGGTCGTGACCACCCTGATGGGCCATGGGATAGTCGGCGGCTCCCTGCTGGATCCCCGCGAACTGGGCGTGAGAACCGGCAGGGAACTGTTGAGGGTTCTTTATGGGGAAAATGCCGTCGATGAGTTGGCCCCGTTGAAAATGAAGGCGCACAAGAAGATAGACGAGCATGAACTTCTCCGCTGGGGTTTTAGTGCGGCCCACATCCCGGCGGGTTACGAAATCGTGAACCGGGTCCCCTCTATCTGGCGCGAGTACAGGCAACCGATGATTCTGGTGATCCTCTTCATCTTTGCCGAAAGCGCCCTGATCTTTTCTCTGCTCATCCAGCGAAGGCGAAAGCGAACGGCAGAGAAAAAACTTCTCGGGACCCTCGATGCTCTCGAACACAAACAGGACGAACTGAGCAGTACCCTTTCACTAAAGAGCAAAATACTCGAGAGCCTGCGCGAAAGTGAGACAACTCTTCAGACAATTCTTTCTTCCATTCCGGTGGGGGTTTTGATCGTCGAAGCGGATTCCGGGATTATAAGGCAGGCGAACAGAGCGGCCGGCGAACTTATGGAAAGGTCCTGGGAAGATCTGACAGGCATTGTATGCCCGGGGAGTTGTAAGTTCTGCAACATAGACGTACTGTCCGGAAAACCCACCAATGGAGGGACAACCTCTTTCGAGAATTGCATCTATGCCGGCGGGAAAAAAACTTATGTCCTTCAGACAATAGACAGGATTACGCTCGATGGAAAATCGCATTTCGTCGAGTGCTTCCTGGACATAACCGGCAGGAAGGCTGCCGAAAAAGAAGCCCGGGAGAGGGAGGCCCAGTTGGTCCATGCCGACAGGATGATATCTCTGGGGACTATGGCTGCCGGGATAGCGCATGAGATCAACAATCCCAACAACTTCATATCGCTGAACGCGCCTTTTCTGAAAGTTGCGTGGGAAAGCGCCGTTGACAGGCTGGATGATTATGTCGCCGAAAATGGAGATTTCCCCATGGGCAGGCTGCCATATTCCCGGGCAAGGGAACATATTCCGGCGCTGCTCCGAGGCATAATGGAGGGATCCGAACGTATCAGGAATATCGTCCACGATATGAAGGAGTTTGTCGCCGAAAAGCCTGCGTGGCTGGTGGAAGATATAGACATCAACTGGGTACTGAAAACGGCACTGAATCTACTATCCAATACGCTCAACAAGTCGGCCCGCAACCTCACGGTCGAATACGGACCCAATATTCCCGTATTGAAAGGAAATGCGCAACGCCTGGAGCAGGTGATCGTCAACTTAATCCTGAACGCCGTTCAGGCCCTGCCCGACCCGGAAAAAGCCCTCAGCATCAAGACTTCCTATGAGCCTCAAAATAGCCGGATCGTGGTGGAAGTCAGTGACGAGGGAATCGGGATCGCTCTGGAAAATATGAAAAGGATCTTCGATCCGTTCTTTACAACCAAGCGTGAATCCGGCGGGACCGGCCTTGGTCTGGCCATTTCCAATAACATAGTCAGATCATACAATGGACGTATCCTGATTTCCTCGACAGCCGGTGAAGGCACGACCGCCCGGTTGGAACTTCCGGCACCGGCCGGGGAGGTTCCGGCGAAATGAGTATTCAGCCGAACCCGGCAAACCCGATACTTCTCGTTGACGACGAACCCACAGCTCTCGAGAGCTTCGCGATCGCCCTGGAGTTTCTCGGTATAAACAATGTCTTACGATGCGGGGACGAGACCGGGATAATGCGGATTCTGGCCGAAGAAGACGTCGAAATCGTCCTCCTGGACATGATCATGCCGAAAAGGTCGGGTGAAAGTCTACTCGAAGAGATCAATATGACCTGTCCGGATATCCCGGTCATTATGGCCACGGGGGTTGACGACATTCAAACTGCCGTCCGGTGTATTCACAAAGGCGCGTTCGATTATCTCACCAAACCGATCGATGCCGACCAGTTCGCCTCCAGCATAAAACGGGCTTTGGATCACAGGCTGCTCAGGCGGCAGAATAACCTTTTGCTGCATCATATACTTACCGACAGCCTTACGGTTCCCGAAGCTTTCTCCTCGATCATAACGCAGGACAAGAAAATGTTGAGCCTGTTCATGTATTGCGAGGCAATAGCCCGGGGCAATGAGCCTGTTTTGATCACGGGTGAAACCGGCGCGGGCAAGGAGCTGTTTGCCCGGGCCATCTACAAGGCCGGAGGCAGGCGCGGGGAATTCGTTGCCGTAAACGTCGCGGGAGTTGACGACCAGGCCTTTTCGGACACCCTGTTCGGACATAAGAGGGGAGCTTTTACAGGAGCAACTGAGGCCAGAAGGGGCCTGATCGACAAAGCCGCGGGCGGGGTGCTCTTTCTGGACGAGATCGGCGACCTGGCGGAATCCTCGCAAGTCAAGCTGCTGCGGGTCATCCAGGACCGGGAGTATTTTCCTTTGGGATCGGACCAGCCGAGGCCCGTGGAAGCCAGGATTATCGTGGCCAGCAATAAAGAACTGAAAGGGCTTTCCGATTCGGGAAGCTTTCGCAGGGATCTCTACTACCGCCTGAAAACCCATCAGGTAAATATTCCGCCCCTCAGGGAGCGGCTTCAGGATGTGCCTCTGCTCCTCGAACATTATCTGCAGGCGGCTGCCGACGAATTCGGAAAAGCGAAACCGGCCTACCCGCCGGAACTCCCTCAACTCCTGATGACCTACAGCTTTCCCGGCAACGTGCGGGAACTGCGGGCAATGATCTACGATGCCCTCGGAAAGCATTCTTCCCGGATGATGTCCATGAACTCCTTCCGCGAGCAGATAAACGGGAACACTTCGCCGACTTCCATCGAACGTGTTGCCAAAGAGGGGATATTCCAATCCCTGCAGAAGTTGCCGACCATCAGGGAGGTGATCGATGCCCTCATATCAGAGGCCATGATGCGGGCCCAGGGAAACCAGAAACTGGCTTCCTCGATGCTGGGCATCACCCCTTCGGCGTTGAATAAGAGGATTAAGGGAAAAGATTAGGAATTCGCGGTATCCAAAGGATCTGCTTATTCCAGGCTCCAAGGCTTTCACCGCAACCTCGAATTGCTCCCGGCCTGACATATCATATGAAGCCGGCAGCTGGGGGTAGGGTGGGCACCGTTTTCTGGTGCCCACCGCCCGGCCGTCCCGATGAGGTTTATTCCAAAGGGCCGGACGGTGGGTACGATACTATCCGGCCTGCCGGGGCGGGGTTCCCAAGCTCCTGTTTCCACCCTGGTAATGTGCACCAACTCGCACTCTCCTCCCTGGTTTCGTGTCCCATCCCAGCTCAACTGAGTCCATGGATTCTCTGCTCATCCACACCCGAGTAAAATCCACAACCCTGAGAGCACATGTTGTATTATCATTGATTGATTTAGGTGATTCATAATTTTCCGGACAGGAGGTAATGCGATGTTCATTGTTCATGTTTTCATTCGCGTTAAGGAGGGCATGGAGGAGGCTTTCAAGGCTGCAACCGTCGAAAACGCCCGAAACAGCATCAGGGAGCCGGGAATTGCCCGCTTTGACGTCATTCAGCAGGCCGACGACCCAACACGATTCGTACTGGTTGAAGTTTATCGCGATAAAGATGCGACGATCCGTCATAAGGAAACCGCTCATTACAATACCTGGCGGGAGACAGCCGAGCCGATGATGGTCGAGCCGCGGACCCGGATCATATACTCGAATGTTTTTCCGGACGATAAAGAGTGGGGTTGATCCCATGAGGTTCGAATTCGCTACCGCCAACCGCATTCTTTTCGGCCCCGGCACCTTGCAGGAGGTTGCCCCGATGGCTCTCGGGTGGGGAAAGCGGATTCTGCTCGTTACGGGACGTTCGCCGGAAAGGGCAGGACAGCTGCTGGAGGGGCTTGAATCCCTGGCCGCAACCGTGTTCCTGTTCAACGTTCCCGGCGAACCGACTGTCGAAACGGTACAGAGCGCCGTTCGTGAAGCCGCTAAGAACGGCTGCGGGGTCATAATCGGATTTGGCGGAGGGAGCGCAATCGATACTGGAAAAGCTGTCGCGGCCGTCATGCCGAACCGGGGAGATCTGCTCGAATACCTCGAATTGATCGGAAAAGGACGGCAGCTCACCGAGCCTTCCCTGCCGTTCATTGCCGTGCCAACGACGGCGGGAACCGGCGCCGAAGTGACGCGAAACGCGGTACTGGCGTCCGTTGAGCATCGCGTGAAAGTGAGTCTCAGGAGCCCATTCATGCTGCCTCGGGCGGCTGTGGTCGATCCGGAACTCACCTGCTCCCTGCCCCCTCCCGTAACGGCTGCCACCGGCCTGGACGCCCTCACCCAACTGATCGAACCTTACGTCTGCAATACCCCCAATCCCATGACGGATGCCCTGTGCCGGGAGGGAATCCGGCGGGCATCAACCGCTCTCCCGCGAGCATACCGCGACGGAAGCGACATCGAAGCCCGAACGGACATGTCGCTGGCGAGCCTTTTTTCCGGCCTGACCCTGGCGAACGCAAAACTGGGAGCGGTCCACGGGCTGGCGGGGCCTCTTGGCGGGGTAATTCCGGCGCCGCACGGAGCCATATGCGCAAGGCTTCTGCCCCTTGTAATGGAATACAACCTGAAGGCGTTGCAGGCAAAAGCACCCGATTCACCCGTCCTCGCAAGGTATGCGGAAGTGGCGCGACTGCTCACGGGAAATGAGAAGGCCGATGCCCCCGATGGGGTATTTTGGCTGAACGGCCTATGCACAAAGCTGCAAGTTCCCGCTCTATCCCGCTACGGGCTGGACCGCGGGTTGATCCCGGCAGTCGTCGCCCAGGCACGCAAGGCGAGCAGCATGAAAGGCAATCCGATAGAGTTGAGCGAAGGTGAGTTGTCGGAAATACTTGAGAGGGCGTTGGAAGAGCCGGGGACCTGACGTCGCATTTCAACCTTTTAATATTATTGAAGAAGAGCGGCAGCCGTGTAGGGTGGGGGAGCGGAGCGCGGTGGCACCATCGTGCCCACCCCTTGGGCTCGGAACCAAACCAGGGGTGACACGGGCAACGTGGTTTTGGTTGCCCGTGCCGAAGGCAAGAGGGACGGTAATTCTACGGAAGCCTCTTGTCCTCCGGACCCACGCAACGATAAAACCTGTTGCCTGGGCTACCCGCGGCACAGCACGTACCGGATACTATTCGGCCTCCCGGGACGGGGTTCCCAGGGCGGACCTTGTGAACCAGCGGAATTTAAAGCAGGGGCGAACCCGGTTCCCGTGCATTTTTCGACGGAGTCCCCCAATCCCGTCATCCCGGCAGTGCTTTTGAGCCGGGGTCCAGGGTTTTTAAGGTCTTGAATTCGCGGTTAGTCCGGTTCACCTCCACGCAAGGAAGAACATCCGTCCTTTTCCGATATCGTCTTCAAGGCCGAGGTCCTCTTCCGCATCATATGATTCGATCCTCGAGAAACCGGCTCTGCGCAACCCGGATACCACTTCGCCCAAGCTGTAGCACCTCTGGAAAAGCGTCGTATCCGCACGCTGCCAGTTGTCCAGCAGGCGAAAGGTCGTGATTTCCGTACACCCAAGCTTTTTATCCCGATCGTAACCGCCCCGCACGATACATACGTTGTCTTCTTCGACCACGGCGGACATCTTCTCCCACATGGTGAGATAGGCTTTTTCCATATTGAGATCGAACAGAAAGCTCCCTCCTTTTTCCAATACGGAATAAACCCGCTCGAAGACCGAAACGATCCCGTCCCAGTCCAGAACATGGTTCAGGCTGTCGAAGGTACAGAGCACCGCTTCGAATTTCTCGGAGAGAATGAAGTCCCTGGCGTCCGCGACCAGGAATCGGATTGACGGGACGTTTTGCCTGGCATATCGCAGCAGTTCCGCTGAGCCGTCCAGGCCGACAACGCGGAAGCCCCGTTCGGCAAGGTGTCGGGACAGGTGGCCGGGGCCGCAGCAGAGGTCGAGAACCCGCGCGCCCGGGCCGAGTCCGGACAGCAGCAATCTGTCCAGGAGCGGTGCGGCGGCTTGATGATAGCGCAACGACCAGTAGCGGTTATAGAACCAGGCGAAGCCGTCGTAATCGGTGTACCTTTCCATCTATTTCGTCCCTTTCGGGTCCGTGAAGGTCGGCGGGTTCGAACGATACGCTGTAGTTTTTCCTGTCCTTTGCACCCCAGGAATATTTGTATCGTTCCCCTCCCCTCAGAAAGTCGAATTCCGCAGCCCCCAGGTCGATTGCCTGCTCGATCGCATGCGCAATCAGAATGCTTCCCGGGCTCACATTTGCCAGCTTTGGGTTAAATCCGCCGAGATAGGCATAGACGCGGTTTTTATAATGAAAAGCGTAGAGAGCGGCCTCGACACGGCCGTTTATTCGCAGCCCGTAGAGTCGGAGCCGGCCGCGAGAGAGCATTATCGAAGCCGTTTCTTTATGGAAAGCCTGAATCCTCCGGGAGGAGAGCATTCCTTCTGCTTTGCGGGACTCCCACTCCAGCCGGTGTAGGGTGAAAAGCCTCTCCAGGATTTCTTCCAGGTTTCCGGAATGTGCTTCTTCTATCTTTGCCCCGGTGTATTCGGGCTTTTTCTGGAAGCCTCTGATTGTTCGCCTGAGCCTGGGGGGGAGCTTGAAATGAAAATCGCCCACCGATTCCGGCAGATCAAGAACGGGGCAGACGCCGCTTTCCGAGGAAAAAGCTGCCATATTTTCGGGGAATTTGGGCCACAGCAGGGGAGATTCCGGCCTGAGTTCATTGAGGCGGCAGGAATCGTACCTGTGAGCATGGCGGATGAGGTGCCCTATTAGGGCTTCCACACCAGCCTTTTCGAATCCCGGAGCAACCAGGATGTCCATGTAGTCGGAAATTCCCGTTCCGATGAAGAGCAGCTGCCGTCCACCTGTGGCGGGTTTCCATATGAAAAACGGTGCCAGGCCGACCAGGCGGCTTCGTTCTCTAATGATAAGCAGGTTCAGGCCGGTTCCGCCCAGGTGGTTCCACCATGGGATGAGCCATTCCGGAGTTTGAAAGACGGTACCGGTGGGGCAGTCTCCACAAAGTAAGGACCACTCGCTTTCAATACTCAGGAGGTCCGCCGGATCCGTTACGGCATCGACTTTAAGGACGTGCATCCGGGCGCCCCCGCAGCAGGGAATGGAGCATGCCGTCTTTGGCAAGCCGGTAGAGCCTGAGGTAATCCTCGATCATCCGCTCGGAGGAATATCTCTCTTCCGCAGCCCTTCTGCAATTCCACGGCTCGATCCGGTCGGAGTTTCTTATGGCCTCCGCCATTTCACGGGCATTGGTCACGAGAAAGCCCGTTTTTCCATGATCGACGATCTCCGGGATTGCCCCGGAAGGGAAGGCGATAACGGGTGTCCCGCAAGCAAGGGCTTCCATTGCCGCCAGCGAACTGGTTTCGGGAACCAGGCTCGGCAGCAGAAGAGCACGTGCGTGCCCGAGGAGCAACGCCTTCTCCTTGAGACCGATCGGCCCCAGAAAGACTGGGCTTATTCCGTTCAGTTTCGGCTGGATTTGCTCTCGGAAATATTGCTCGTGGGCCTCGTAGCCGAATACCTCTCCGGCAATATAAAGAGGCGAGCCGGTAGGCTCCGCGGCTTCGATCGCCAGGTGGAATCCCTTTTCCGGACAAACCCTGCCAAGGCACAGCGAATAATTCTGCTTTTCGGCCCGGAACGGGAAATCCCTGATCGGGATCCCGTTGGGAACTGGCGGCAGGAGTCTTGTCCCGGCCGGGCAGGAATTCTCCTGGGAGCCGGATACGCAGTGCAGGAACGTATCGGGTCTGGACAGGTTGAAGATGCCGGGCGGGTACCACTCGGGGGGCAGGTGCAGAGTTATGAGGGCGGGGGGTCCGGCAGGAGGCAGGTATGCGGCAAAATCGAGCCCGTGCATGTGAATAAGGTCAATCGGCCACTCGTTTAGGGCCCGGGCGATGGCCAGCCTGTGCTGTTCCTGGGCTTTTCGCCTGAAGCCGTCGTCCAGCCGATCAGGCAGGCGGGCGCTTTCCACGAGTATTCCGGAAACGGATGAGCCTTTGCAGGCGACAACGATTGACCTGTGACCGGCTTCGACAAGAGCCGAATCGATCTGCCCGAGAATCTGCTCGGACCCGCCCGCGGTTGCCGGATGAACCGGCGCGAGCGTGTAGGCAACGCTCAGAATAGTCAACGTCATATGGTGCTTGCCAGTTTCAATTCTCTGAGTGCTTTGGCGGCCAGGGCCCTCCAGGTTTTTCCGTCGATGCCCCAGTTGAAATTTTCATAGTAGAGCCTGCCCCGGTGCGGTGGAGCCGTAAAGTCGCAGGCGGGAGCGATCCTGAAAAGTTCGACCGCGACCGGGAAAGCGGAAAGGACTGCCTGCTGTGTCCGGAAACACTCCAGCATCCGGTGCTTGAGGCTGCGCTCTTCTTCCGACAGTTGGAGCAGCATCGAAGGGGTTTTTTCGCGGTGCAGAAACTCAAAGACAGCCATACCGTCCGGAGCGGCATGGTAGAGGGCAAATTCGAGGAGGACCGGTTCCCGGATCTTCTCCCGGCGAAGGAGCCGCAGGGCCGCATGTGTTGCGAAAGCAGTTGCGTCGTGATCCGGATGCCCCCCCTCGTATGAATGGCATAAAATCAGGCTTGGACGTATTTCTTCGATCAGCCCCGCCAGGATCCGCGTTAACCCGAACAAATCAAAGGAGGCCCCCTGGTCCCTTTTACCTGCGCGGATGAGCCTGTGAGGAGGGACTCCTGCTATCTCCATTGCGGCAACGAGTTCACGCCGCCTCGCCCCTGCATAATCTTTCCTCTTCCTGAAACCGTATGCCTTCGCATCCGCCATGTTTGCGGGAGCGCCGTCGGTGACGTGGAGTATGTATGGGTCCTGCAGTTTCGGTAGCTGCGCGCCTGCACCTACGACTTCGTCATCGGGATGCGCAGCAACGATCAACGTCGGCCCGAACAAAGCGCAAGGTTTCAGTCTGCAAAACAGTTGCAGTGGGTTTCGCGGCATCTTCCACATGAGCGAACAATCCCTGGTCATGACAAGCAGACTCCGATCCGCAATTTCCCCGGTACCGGACGCAGGCGCTATTTTCCGTAACGTTTGACCATCCCGACACAGAATTCGGCGTATTGCTCCGGGGAGGCAGGCGGGCTGGTGTGGTGCGGTCGAATCCCGCAGGATTCGGGAGTAAAGCAAAAGGTGACGGTCACCCGGAAATCCTCGAGGGCCGTCATCAAGCGGTCGAACCAGGCTTCCGCATTCGGCCTGAAGCTGTCGGCCCAGCTTATGCCCGTCCTGATGTATTCGACTCCAAGCTTTTTCATCCACTTAACGGCACTTTCCAGGCGATGGTCCTCGAAATGGAACCACTGGCAAATGCCGATTTCGGGGGTAAATTCGGGAAAAAACTGAAGGGCCCTCTTCGGCGTCCCGTCTTCGCGGAGCAATCCCATGTAGAAGTGGCGGTAGTAAGAGGAACCTTCCGCTTCACGGTGCCGGGTGGTTGCAGGCCAGGCCTTCGGCAGGTCGAAAAGGCTGTACCAGTGGATGCGTTCGCTCTTCCCGATAAGGAGATCCGCCGTCCGCTTGAGGCCGAACTCCTGAACTTCCTCCGCGCCGAAAGTAGATACTCCGACCTCCGAAACCCATACGGGCAGACCGGTTACAGCCTGAATTTCCGCAAGCTTTTCAGGCCATTCGTGAATCGTCCAGTGATTCCAGTCGAGCGGAAAACCATGGACGGCCACAACGTCGAGCAGGTCCAGGAGCCCTTTTCTGCGCATATTCGTGATAAAACCGGGATCGATAGGGGAAATCCCCCCGAGAACCAGCTTCTGTTGAGGAGCTTCCGTCCTCACCGCCTGAGCGGCAAGTTTGGCCATATCGGAAAACTTCTGCCAGTCGGGGTCGATTTCGAAATCCCAATGCGAAGCGTTGTTGGGTTCGTTCCAGAACATTACCGCTTCAACCACGCAAGATCCTCCTGAATTGACCTGACTTGCCAAAAGATCCGGCAGAGCTTTTGAGCCGGGCTCCTGGGAGGACGCCACATTCCCGGATGCGGTTTGAGCGAGAATGAGGCTTCCATTCCCGATATGTTGAGGCACGGTTTCCTGACCGTACCGGCCGGCAGCCGTGTAGGGTGGGCACCCGTTTTTGGGGTGCTCACCGTCCACCCTTTTGAAGAAGATTCATCCCCCTCGGCGCTTCCCGAACGGGAGTTCCTCTTCGATCCACTTAGGCTTTTCAACTCTCCTGCAGGTGAAGACTTCCTCCTCGGGGTTGGCGATTATTGCGAATCCGGCGCTCCGGAGCAGAGCTTCCACGCAGGCTCTGTTGGGGATCCACCAGTTGGTGGGATCCTTCGAATAGCTCTTCTCGATGAAATGCATCCGGGGAAATCCGGGACTTTCGAAGATTTCCGTTTCCTCGAAAGGATAGTCGGGTTCGATTTCTTCGATGTCCATGCTCCCGCGCAGCATCGACTGAAAAATCAGGATGTCACCGGCCGCGTGCTTGTGGATAATGTCCAGGGCCAGGAGGGGATAACGGAGGTGATAGAACACTCCCATGAAGAGAACGATATCGAACTTCCCGCCCAGGGCGGGAACGTCGTAGACCGACATTTCCCGGAACTCTATCTCCAGAT
The DNA here is from genome assembly GCA_023416335.1 of Pseudomonadota bacterium. The sequence continues at coordinate 22,027 of JAEZHY010000145.1, forward strand.
TATGAACCCGGGCCGCGAACCTGGCCTGGGCAAGATAGGAACGGTCGTAATCGATGCCGACCACTCGATCGGCACCGCGCTTTTTCATTTCCAGTGAATAGAATCCGGCATTGCATCCTATGTCGAGGACCGTTTTCCCTCGCAGGTCCGAAGGGATCGTGTGGGAAAACTTCCGCCACTTCCATGAGGGATAATCTCCGAGAAAATGACTCGGGGCTGTCTGGACTCCGCACAAATCGAGGTTGTGAAACCAGTCTCCCAGATCTTCAACTTTCCTGCGAATCTCATCCACGCTGAGCGGGCAGGAGGATTTTTCCGAATATTCCGTCATCAACTTCCCCCTATGCCCTGTTTGCTTTAAACGCGAGTCGGCTCGCACACTGCCGTGCGGCAAGGGTTTTGATCGCTTCGCGGTATCCATGGAGAGTGCCCACATCGACGTAAGCTTCTCCCGAACAAACAGCGACGGCGTGTCCTCCTCTCGAAAGCCAGTCGTTTACGAGCGTACCGATGTACTCATCCCCGCGGCCGTCTTCTTTCCAAATGGAATGAAGTTCGTGGAGGACCCGGCCGGGGAACCCGAACGCGCCCCAAATCCAGTTGGATTCGGCTTCCCGGCTCTTCACCTGTATTTTTTCCACGCGTTCCCGCTGATCGAAAACAACCGCATCGAAGAACTCAGGATTCTCCACCGGAAAGCACAGAAACGACAGCACGTGGTAATTCAGGGTCAGAAGAGCGTCTTCGGGATACCAGACCGTATCGGGAAGTCCCACGATGACCGATTCGTCCGGACGGATCAGCGGGAGTGCCTGAAAGATGGCATCGCACAACCCGGCCGGGCGCGGCTGAACGACATAGCAGACGCTTGCACCACCGACTTTGCCGCCGAAGTACTCGAGGATGTCCGATTTCCCCGGAGAAATGACGAAGCAGATCTTATCTACTCCTGCTATCAGCATGCGATCGACGAGGTACTCGCTCACCGCTTTCGGCCGTTCCACTCCATCCTCGATTCTGCTCCCGACCGGGAGCAGTTCCTTGGAAAAAGCGAGGGGCTGGATCCTGCTGCCCGCGCCTGCCGCCGGTATGATTCCCCACATGGCGATCCTTTTCATGCTGATGGAAAGGTTAGTCCCTCTTTGTTCAAGACCCCAGGATTCCGGTATCCGGAGGAGAGCAGCGTGCCTTTTCGAAAAGCCTTTCCAGTTCGTCCGCCCTCCTTTCGGCCGTGTGTTCGTCCAGGGTGCGTTCGCGGGCGGCTTTGGCAACCCCGGCGAGTTCGGACTTGGACATTCGGAGAATTTCGACGGCTTCTTCCGCGGTATTTGCGATCAGAATCTGCGATCCCGGTTCGAAAAATTTCTCGATCCCGTCCCAGGTGTCGCTCAGGACCGGAGTTCCACAGGCGGCTGCTTCAAAGAGCCGTCCGGAGGGGCAATAACCCATGTCTGCCATTGCCTTGCGCGTGACGTTCAATGTCAGTGCGGAAGAGCAGTAAAAGGAGGAATGGGCCGGAGGCGGAACGTGGCGGCGGAAGTAGATGTTTTGCGTCCAGGGAAAATCCTGGGGATAAAGCGAGCCGCCGATCACAAAGCGATACTGCGGCAGTTTAAGGGCAGGTTCGATAAAGAGGGATCGAAGTTTTTCCTGTCTGTCTTTCGCATAGGTTCCCAGGTAGGAAAGATGCGAGGAATAATCCTGCACAGGGGGCACAGGTTTGTGAACCGCGGGATCGACGCTTCCGTAAAGCGGTGCAACCAGCCGGGCATGCAGCCTTTCCCGGAGGGCACGCAGGACCTTCCCGCCAGTGTAGCTCAAAACGAGATCGAACCCTTTGAACCCCTTTTCGCCTACGTATGAAAGAGACTTCCCCGCGGCAAGGTTTTCGAGCGTTACAGGAGCATCGAGGTCGTAGAATACACGAAGGCAGGCAGGCGACTGGAGCACGAGTTCCGAAGCGGCCAATCCGTCCAGGCAGTAAGAAGTGACAATTCCCGCGTCGGCTTCGGCAAGATGCCTGCGCGCACTCTGTTCCACCCACTCCCAGTCGGGGTAAAGGACCAGTTCCACCCCGGCCGGGCGGGGCATATCGCGATGGCGGGCATAGTATGGAACATCCCGCTCGAAAAAGACTATCTCATGACCTTTTTTGGATAGAGCGCGGCAAAGTCCCCGCCAGATGGTTGCATGGCCGTTGCCCCAGGATGAACTTATTGCCAAACCGAAAATGACGAGTTTCATCAGACTGGTCCGAACAGGTCAGTAGACAAAGGTATTTGTTCAGGCAAATACCGACGAAGGATGGACAGGTCGAGCATTTGTCGTTTGCCGGATTCCGCAGTAAACGTGAATGGAGGGAGGATAAATACTGGCGAGTACCCGATAAATAAGGCGAAGAGTGTATTTTGGGAGTTCGTGGATGGTATTTGCTTATGACACACCGATATACATACATGGATGAATATAGCGAACCAACGGGGTGGGGTCGATGGGTGGGAGCGGAGCGGGAACCCATCGCTTTTGGTGCTGATGCAGATATCGCATCCGGACGAAATCTGAACCGCCTACAACCACGCCTTAACACTTTGGGGCATTGTGCCGGGCAGTCGGCCTCCCGGAACGGGGTTCCCAAGGCGGACCTTGGGAACCAGCGGTTTGATACAATGTTCTCTGCGTTTGACGGCCCAACCCAGATGTTAGCCCGGATTTCCTATCTGGGCGCGAGCAAGAGGTCTTCGAAAAAGCAAACTGTGAGCCGTGTGGGGCGTAGGCAACCTAAGGGCCTGCGGCGCCACACCCCTATTGAGAGAGAGTGTGCAATCGTAACCTTGTGGTGTCGTGTCTCTCTTGGGAGGATGGGTGGGAGCGGAGCGGGAACCCATCACTTTTGGGATCAAATCGGATCAATTAGCTTATGCATAGAATGGCGCCTGCCCTTACGCTCAGAATATTCTTTCCCTGGTTATGGCGCGGTTTCCCGACCGGCCATATTCTCGGTTCCAGGTCGGCACGGTCGGGAAACCGTGCCTCAACTCAACGGGAATGGCAGTTTTCGGCTCTCATTTAACCCGCACCGGCGGCGTGGCGGTCCCGCCGGCTCCCGGCCCGAACACTCTCTGCATGGATGACGTCACCGCAAGACGCCCCGGGAAGAAATAAACTTCGATCTTGAACTGATTCCCCTTATGATCCGCACGTGAAGGGAATGCCGTTTTCGGGCGGGTTTACCGAAAGGATTCGGGCGACGGTTGCCGCAATGTCTGCAAAACTCGACCTCATCCCCAGACGGCATCCAGCATGAAATCCGTTTCCTGCCGCGAATACGGGGACAATCTCACGTGTGTGGTCCGTCCCGTGGTGAGTGGGATCGTTGCCGTGGTCTGCCGTTATGATGAGAGTATCGTCGGGTCCGAGTCTGTCGAGGATGTCCGGCAAGCTGCGGTCAAAGTCTTCGAGTGCCTTTGCAAAACCCGGAACATCGCGCCTGTGGCCGTATTTCATGTCGAAATCCACGAGATTTATGAAAATCAGTCCCGGGAAATCCCTGCCGAGTTCTTCGAGCAGGACGCGCACGCCGTCAACGTTGTCGTGCGTGTGAATCGATCTCGTAAGCCCCCGGCCCGCAAAAATATCCTCGATCTTCCCTATTCCGACCACCTCCTGCCCGGACTCGCTGATGGTATCAAGAATCGTCTTTCCCTGAGGCGGAAGGGAAAAATCCCGTCTTCGGTCGGTCCGAACGTAATTTCCCGGCCCCCCGACAAAGGGTCGGGCAATAACTCTGCCGACTGCCCAGGGACCTTTCAGAATGCTTCGCGCAATTTCGCAGATTTCGTACAGATGCTCGACGGGTATAACGTCCTCGTGCGCGGCGATCTGAAAGACGCTGTCCGCACTGGTGTACACGATCGGCATGCCGGATGCCTGGTGTTCCGGTCCAAGCTCCCGGATGATCTCCGTGCCGGAGGCCGGTTTATTCCCTATGCAGCACCTGCCTGCCCGCTTCTCGAACTCTCGGATCAACTCGGATGGGAAACCGCCCGGAAAGGTCGGAAAGGGCGTACTCGTAACCAGACCCGCGATTTCCCAATGGCCGGTAGTTGTGTCCTTGCCCGCCGATCTTTCAACCATGGCGCCGTATGCACCGTTTATCGGAGGATGGGCGGAAAAGCCGGGCAGAAAAACTCCCGCACCAAGCGAAATCAGATTCGGGATTTTTATTCCTCTGGTTTTCTCCCAGATATGCCCGAGGGTGTTCGCGCCCTCGTCTCCGTATTCAGCCGCATCGGGAGCCGGTCCTACGCCGACCCCGTCCAGTACGATCAGGCAAACGCGAGGATTGCTCATCGAGATATTCCTGACTGACTCAATGTATGAAAGTTGAGAATGGATAAGATTATTTTTGCATGAATATGCGAACGGGCGGCCCCGTTTTCAAGGGAGGCGGGGATTGAGCGCCTCACAACTCCGGTCTGGGATGTACCGGGTTGCTGCACGCAAATTCTCGGGGAGTTGAACAAAGACAAACCTACCGGGCAATCCGGACCCAGAGATTTCCCAATAATTCATATACTGCAATGCTCGATTTCCGGATTGCTTTCACACCGTTTCCAGGCAAGATCTTCTCACTGCAGTCCTTCCTTTCTACCGTGTACTCCACCGGGGCCGGAACAGGAAGGAGTCCCTGCTTTTGGAAAAGATAAATGGCGCGCGGCATGTGAGCAGCAGACGTAACCAGGATGAATCCATTATGCTGGACGAGTTCCCTTGCAAGCCTGGCCTCATCTGCCGTATCCAGGGGCGTTTCATCGACAACCAGGTCCCCTTCCGGGATTCCGCTCGCGACGGCAACCCTGGCGGACGCACTCGCACTATTGCCTGTGAGCAATATCTTTGCGTCCGGGTATTCCTTTCGGAGTCTAATTCCTTCCATCGTGCGGTAGAGACTTGAAGGACCCAATTGACTTTCGGTCGGAAGCTCCCGATCGCACGAACTCTCGCTCCCCAGGACTACTATCCAGCGGATTCCCTCTTTTTTCTCAACAAGCGGCTTATACTGTTGCTCGATTGTTCCCAGGACGAAATCGGGAACAACACTGGTTGAGAACAGCAGGGCGAGCGCAGTGCCTATTGTTACGAACATCCGCCCCGCTTTTTGATTCCTGCCGAACCAGAGGAAAAGCAGGCCTATTATCAGAAAGACTGTAAACAAAGGTACTGGAAAGAAAAGGACCGCAACGAATTTCTTGATATAGAACGTGATCATTTGCCCCCCGGCCGTTTGATCTCACCCTCACCCCGCAAGACCATTGCTTTTAGCATGAATTTCTGCTTTCTACTTCAATGAAAATTGTTGGGACTTTACAGCCGGAATGTTATGTTAAATCCGGCTTAAAAAAAGAAGGAGCAGGAATGTATTCTAGAATGCTGGTATTGCGGTTTCCCAAAGACATCGTTGATAAGCCGATCATTTCCAACCTGGTCCGGGATTACGACCTGACTTTCAATATCTTGAAAGCTCAAATTTTCCCCCGCAAAGAGGGAATGCTTGTGATGGAACTTCGCGGCGACAGGCGCGATTTTGATAAAGGGCTGGCGTACCTGGAAAAAGTGGGCGTTCTTGTCGAACCTGTCGGACAGGGGATTCGCCGCGACGACGATAAATGCTATCAGTGCGGGGCCTGCACCGCGGTCTGCCCGACTGGGGCATTGCACATCAAGAGGCCGGACATGCAGGTCTTGTTCGAATCTGAGCGGTGCAGCGCATGTGAATTGTGCGTGAAAACATGCCCCGTAAGGGCAATGATCGTGACCTTCGACAAGACACTGGCCTGAGCGATCCGTACCCCGAATCCTCAAGATTTCGCGCGAAAGCAATCCATTGAAAGTTGCAGCGGCAATGAGCGGAGGCGTCGACAGCCTCCGCACGGCAATTCTGTTGCAGGAACAGGGGCATGACGTATTCGGAATACACATGCGATTCCTGCCGGGAGATGATGAAGCGACGGCAGGGATTTTGGCCGAACGTGAGAACCTCCTGAGAGAACTTGCGGAAAAGTGCCGGATTCCCCTCCTGATAGTCGATCTGCGCAGGCAGTTTGAATCCCTGGTTATCCAACCGTTTGTCGAGGCTTACCTCAAAGGTCTCACGCCCAATCCCTGTGTCACCTGCAATCCCGGGGTCAAGTTCGGCCTGTTGCTTCAGGAAGCATTGAAGCACGGCGCGGACCGCATTGCAACGGGGCATTACGCCCGCATCATTCCTCCGGAGACCTCAGGCAACGGCCGTTACCAACTCGCGCGCGCGGCCGATACATCGAGGGACCAGTCCTATTTCCTGACGGGTTTGAGCCAGGACCAGCTTGCCCATGCCCTCTTTCCGCTCTGTAAGCTGACAAAGAAGGAGACTCAGGCCTGGGCCGGACAAAAAGGGCTGGACCGGCTCATCACCGAAGACAGCCAGGAAATCTGTTTCATTCCTTCCGGCAAGTACACGGAGTTTCTCAGGTCCCGGACGGGTGAAGCCCTGTCCGCCCGGCCAGGCCCGGTGCTCGATCTGGACGGGAATCTCCTGGGCGGGCATAAGGGGATTCATTCCTACACCGTCGGTCAGAGACGAGGACTCGGCATCCCGTCAACCGAGCCTTACTACGTCGTCTCGATCGAACCCGAAACAAATACAGTCCGCGTCGGCCGATCGAAGGACCTCTTCCTTGAGACCTTTACAGTCTCCAATGTGAACTGGGTTTCGATTCCATGCCCGGAGGAGCCCATCTCCTGCCAGGTACGGATCCGGAACCTGCACAAGCCCTCTCCCGCCGAAGTTACGCCCCTGTCCGAAACCATGGCCCGGGTTCGGTTCATGGACCCACAGCGCGCAGTCACCCCCGGCCAGGCGGCCGTTTTCTATTCCGATGCGCTGCTTCTCGGCGGAGGAATTATTCAAAGGCAGTGAGCAGTGAGCAGAATTGTTGGGGGACCAAGAACGCTTGTCGACAACTTTTTTGCATTTATTTCGAAGATATACATGGATGAGTGGAGCCATCATTCTGCAGGAGAGACTTCCGGGGTACAGATTTTTCGAACCGAAGCCCGGGGACCGGCGGAACTTTTTTTCAGGTCACTGTTCACTGCTCACTGGGCTACCTACGACAACTTGCGTCCCATCTTCCAATTCTTCGATCGCCTCCTTCCCGTCCTCCGACCTTTCTCCCGTTGAGGGCTAGCCACTCCCGAATACGCTCCTTATGTTTGATTTTTGAACCAAGCTGCAGACACAGCGATGTTTTGAACCATTACCGGGAGGTGGAGAGATGCCGATCAGAAAACGCCATATTGCCGGAGGTCCAAGAGAGGCAAGGCACCTTCCGGTTGAATTCGGGATTCCGGGCCGGCAGGGCCCCAGGCTCGATATAGTTCTCAAAGGGGATTCAAAAGGGAGCGTCGAAGCGATCTCGGCCCTCCTTTCACGAATGAAGGTGCCCGAGGCCGAAATCAGAGTGATTCATTCCGGAGTAGGTGCAATCTCGAAGCAGGACGTCCTCATGGCCATGACGGGAAGCAAGCTCATTGTGGGCTTCAGTGTTGGAATGGCCCCCAAGCTGGAACGCTGGGTCAAGGAGCACGGTGTCGAGGTCCGTCTCTATGACGTGATATACAGATTGGCCGAGGATTTGAAAGAAATCGCAAGCGAACTGCTTCCGGCCGAACCGGAGGAGAAGATCACCGCGAAGTGCGAGATAATCGCAAAATTCAAATCGACCAAAGGGGGAGTAATCCTCGGCTGCGAGGTCGTTGAGGGAGCCGTCCAGGTCGGCAAGGCTTTCCGGATAGTTTCGGCCATGGGTCCGATTTACAGTTCCAGGATCGAATCGCTTCAAATCGAAAAGAACAAAGTCAGGGAAGCCCGTTCGGGGCAGCAGGTCGGCGTCAAGATCTCCGATTTCACCGATGGAAAAGTCGGAGACTTTATCGAATGCTATGAGGTCTCGACGCCCAAGAAAACGACCTGGAGCCCGAAGGGAGATATCATCCATCTAACCTTGTCTTGAAAACCGGCTCGCGCCAGGATCGCTTATCCTTTTCCCAACTCCGCCGACCGTCTGGTCCCAGCCAGCACTGCTTCCATTAGGGCTGCCCGCACGCCTTTTTCCTCCATTGCCATAAGTCCCTCGATGGTCGTGCCTGCAGGCGAGGTGATCATGTCCTTCAGTTCTGCCGGATGTTTCCCGGTCTGATCGAGCATCGAAGCCGTTCCCAGGACCGTCTGCACTACCAGTTCACGGGCCGTTTGCCTCGTCAGTCCCACGAGGACGCCTGCATCGATCAATGCCTCGATCACGAGCAGAATATATCCCGGGCCGCTGCCGCTGAGACCCGTTACGGCATTCATCATCTTTTCTTCGACTTCCACCGCCTTTCCGACTGCGCGGAACAGCGCCAGGCTCATTTCCATCTGTTCCGCCGTGACCGACTTTCCCTTCGAAAGGGCGGACGCGCCTTTCTGGACCAGGGCGGGAGTGTTCGGCATGACCCTCACTACCGCCGTGCCCTCGGGCATACACCTTTCCATCAGGTCGAGAGTGATGCCGGCGGCAATCGATATCAGAAGCACCTTTCGGGAGATGTGGGACCGTAGTTCTACGAGCACGTGAGAGGCAACCTGGGGCTTTACCGCAATCAGCACGATCCCGACGGAAGCAGCCAGCTCGCCGATATTCCTGCACGTGTTTATGCCGTACTCCCCGGCCAGGTATTCCATCCGGGAGGGACTCGCGTCATAAACGAAGATTCTCTCTTTCGTGAAAAGCGATGCAGACAAAAGGCCGCGGATGAGTGCTTCTCCCATATTTCCGCCGCCGACAAAACCGATCGTCTCGTTTTCGAACATGCCCTTCCTCCAAGGCGGTGAGGAATCGCCGCCATTTTATGTAAGATATTTATATGTAATTACATACAGTTGCTGTACTCAAAGGAGATCCGGGAATGGAACGTCTTTCTCCGAAGAGCCGCTGTGTGCCGGAAACATTACTGCGTCGGTATTCTGCGGTCAATGAGGGAATTCGATAAGTTGCGGGATTTTATCGGCCGGGAGAAAAATTAATCGGGACAAACAGAAGCGTGCCGGTTGCGGTACGGCAGATAAGGTTTTATTTTCCCGATCAAATTCTATTGACAGCCCGTTTCGAATCCGGTATGTGAGAATGACTCACATTGGAAAGGCTTATCCTGATGAATTCCCGGTTCTTCTACTTTAGCTTCTTTTTTAGCGGGTTCTTTTTTTGAGAGCCTGCCCGTGGGAGAGAAGTAGCTGAACTGACCGAACGAGAATAAAAGCCATGGGCAGGCGAGAAGGGCCAAAGCCCATGGCTTTTTTGTTTTTTTAAGGCCGTGGATTTTGGATCCACGGCCTTTTTTGTCGGCTTGAAGCAGTATCCAAATAAAACAGAGGAGTGGGGTCATGATTTACAATGTCGAATTCGAAACACTGCCCCGGGAAGCGCTCGAGGCAATCCAGTTGCGCCGCCTTCAGGAAACAGTGGAACGGGTTTACGCGACGGTACCCTTCTATCGGAAGAAGTTCGAGGAGGCCGATGTCAGGCCGTCCGACATCAAAACCCTCCAGGACCTGAAGCGGCTTCCCTTCACTACGAAACAGGACCTTAGAGACAACTATCCTTACGGAATGTTCGCCGTCCCGATGGATAACGTCGTGCGCATCCACGCATCATCCGGCACGACCGGAAAGCCGACCGTCGTGGGGTACACCGCCCGGGACATTCATACATGGGCGGAACTCATGGCCCGGTCGCTGGTCGCCGCGGGAGCCACCAGAGGTGACATCATCCACAACTCCTACGGCTACGGCCTGTTCACGGGCGGACTCGGGGTCCACCAGGGCGCGGAACTGCTTGGGGCGTCCCTGATTCCTGTTTCCGGAGGCAACACGAAACGGCAGGTCCTCATCATGAAGGACTTCCGCCCGACCGGGCTCACCTGCACACCCTCTTATGCGCTCCACCTGGCTGAGGCCGCCGCGGACGCCGGGATCGGGCCGGGAGAACTGTCGCTCAAATGGGGCATGTTAGGCGGAGAACCCTGGTCTGAAGAGATGCGGCGGGAAATCGAGGAAAAACTCAACCTCAGTGCGGTCGATATCTACGGACTCAGCGAAATCATCGGGCCCGGCGTAGCCGTCGAATGCCGTGAAGCCAAAAAGGGCCTGCACGTTGCCGAAGACCACTTCATCCCCGAAATCATTAACCCGAATACCGGCGAACCTCTCCCCAACGGAGACCAGGGCGAGCTCGTATTCACCTCGATCACCAAGGAAGCTTTTCCCCTTATTCGATACCGCACTCGGGACGTCAGTTCTCTCGACCGGCAACCCTGCATCTGCGGCCGAACCCATGTGCGGATGAAGAAGGTGACCGGGCGTTCCGACGACATGCTGATCATTCGCGGAGTGAACGTCTTCCCGTCGCAAATCGAAAGCGTTCTGATGGAAATGAAGGAAGTCGAACCGCACTACCAGCTCATCGTGGACCGCGAAGGCACGCTGGATACTTTGACAGTCCTGGTCGAGGTCGGGGAGTCGGACTTTTCGGACGAAGTCCGGGTCATGCAGGCAATCGAGAAGAAGATTTCCAAGAATATAAAAGAATATCTGGGAGTAACGGCCAAGGTCAAACTGGTGGAGCCCAAATCCATAGCCCGAAGCGAGGGCAAGGCCCAGCGGGTAATCGACAATCGGAAAATCTAACAAAAGGAGGATTTTCATGGACCATGTGGAGCAGATTTCGGTTTTTCTCGAAAACAAAGCAGGCCGGCTCGCTGAAGTCACCAGGATTCTTTCGGAAGCAAAAATCAATATCCGGGCGCTGTCGCTCGCGGACACCTCCGACTTTGGAATCCTGCGGCTGATCGTAAATGACAACAACAAGGCAAAAGAGGAACTCAAGAAGCACGGGTTCACGGTCGGTAAAACGGACGTCGTGGCCTGTGAGGTTACCGACCAGCCCGGAGGCCTTCATTACATTCTGCAGATTCTCCAGAAGGCCAACGTAAACGTCGAGTACATGTACGCGTTTGTCCAGCAGAGCGGCGAGAATGCCGTCCTGATATTTCGTTTCGACAACCTCGACGAGGCTGTCAAATACCTGAAGGAAGCCAACGTGAAAGTCATTCCCGGCGAGAAGCTCTACAAAATATAACAGGGAAGCGGGGTCGCCCGTCTTTTGAGCGGCCCCGCTTCCAACGGTTTCGAGGAGCCCAAAATGAAAACAGCGAAGACTTCAACCATCGGTGCACTCGCGCTTGCGGCTGCAATGCTCTCAATTCTTTTGCCCGGCCAGAGCTGGGGTAAGGAGCCATATCGGATCGGCGGAATATATTCCATCACCGGTCCGAGTTCTTTTCTAGGCGATCCGGAGAAGAAGAGCATGGAAATGGCCGTAGAGGAAATCAACTCAAAGGGCGGCATCGACGGGCATCCGCTGGAAGCGGTCATCCTCGACACCGAAGGCGACCCGACCAAGGCCGTGCTTGCGGCCAATAAACTTATCAGCAAAGAAAACGTGATCGCCATCGTTGGACCGAGCCTCACCCCGACGAGCCTGGCGGTGATTCCCGTAACCGAGAAAGCGGGAATACCTCTCATCAGCTGCGCTGCCGGTATCAAGATCACGGAGCCCCCAAAACCTCTCGTTTTCAAAACCGCCCAGAAGGATGCACTGGCAGTCGAGGCGATCTACCGGCACATCCAGGGAAGGAACATCAAGAAAATCGGGATCATAACGGTCGAAGACGCGTATGGCCAGAGCGGGAAGGACCAGCTCACGGCCCAGGCCCCCAAGTTCGGGATCCAGATCGTTCAGGCGGAAACCTACGGCGCCAAAGACACCGATATGACCGCCCAGCTTGCCAAGATCCGCGCCGCGCAACCGGAAGCGATTGTCTGCTGGGGCACGAATCCCGGCCCGGCCGTCATTTCCAAAAACGTGGTCCAGATGAATATGAAGATCCCCCTCTACCAGAGCCACGGAGTAGCATCGCCCAAGTACATAGCACTGGCCGAAAGTGCTTCGGAAGGCGTCCTGCTCCCCACGGGCAAGATCCTGGTAGCCGAACAGCTTTCCAATGACGATCCTCAGAAAGAGGTCCTGAAAAACTACATCGCCGAATTCGAAAAACGCTTCTCCATGCCGGTCTCAGGTTTCGGCGGCTATGCCTACGACGGAACTTATCTCCTAGCCGAGGCGCTCAAGGGCACCGAGGGAGACAAGAAGAAGATCGCTGAAAACCTGGCGAAGATCAAAGGCCACGTCGGCGTCACGGGAACATTCACCTTCTCCCCCGAGGACCACAACGGGCTGGGAGCTGACGCTTTCGTAATGGTCGAAATCAAAGACGGCAAATGGCATTTGCTGAAGTAGGCGGAAGATGCAGGAGTTTCTACAGTACATATTCTCCGGAGTAACGAACGGGGCCGTTTATGCGGTCATAGCCCTGGGTTTTTCGATGCTCTATGCCAGTACGGGGCTCATCAATTTTGCCCAGGGCGAGTTCGTCATGATCGGAGCGCTCAGCCTGATTTCACTTTGGAAGGGGCTGCACCTGCCCCTTCCGATCGCCTTCGCCGGAGCAATCGCTGCAACCGCCTTCATCGGGTTCCTGCTGGAGCGCTTCGCCATAAGGCAGGTCAGAAAGCCGCATCCAATAGTCCTGGTGATTATCACCGTGGGGGCATCCATTCTCCTCCGCGGCGTGAGCATGATCGGATGGGGCAAGGATTCGCACAGCTCGCCCTCGTTTTCGAGCGCCCCGCCCTTTGAGATCCTGGGGGCGACGCTCCTGCCGCAAAGCGTCTGGATACTTGCGATTACCTTGCTGGTCGTCGTAGGACTGCACGTCTTCCACAGGAAGTTCCTTACCGGCAGGGCCATGCTTGCCTGCGCGATAAGCACGAAGGCCGCGGCGATTGTCGGTATCCCAACCGACAGGATGGTGCTGCTCGCTTTCGCGATGAGCGCGGCAATGGGCGGAATCGGCGGCGTTCTGATTGCACCGCTCAGCATGAGCAGCTTCGACATGGGAATGAATCTCGGGCTGAAGGGGTTTTGCGCCGCCATGATAGGCGGGCTCGGAAGCTCCTGGGGAGCGGTTTTAGGCGGATTACTTCTCGGAGTGCTCGAAGCCCTTGGGGTAGGTTTCCTCTCTTCCGGCCTTAAGGATGCGGCCGCTTTCGTGCTGCTTCTCCTGATTCTGTATTTTCGTCCCGCAGGCATCCTCGGAACGGCTTCAATTCAGCGGTTTTAGGCTTGCGACCCGGCCCGCCTCACCGGCCGAAGGAAAGCATCGTCCGCCATTATTGGGCATGGCCGGATGGCGGGCACGATGATGCCCAATGTTGTTGCTTTAAGGAAATACACCGCTGGTTCCCAAGGTCCGGGGGCTGTTGCCCAAATCATCGCGACAGCCCCGAATGGCTCACAGAGCCCGGACCCGTCATTCCGATGAACATCGGAATCCAGGCCTTCGGGGCAGATTAATAGTGAATTCAAGTCTTTAAAAACCCTGGTTCCCGGCTTAAAAGCATTGCCGGGATGACGGGTTGGGGGAACCCGGCCGCAAAATGCCCGGCAAAAAGGTTTGTCTCTACTTGGGCAACAGCCCCCCGGAGCTGGGAAACCAGCGGAACTAATCATTGTCCACCGGGCCGGCCGGTAGGCACGATAACCCCGTGCTCCCAGAGTGCCCCATGCACGTTAAATACATCGTCTAAATGTCTTCGGAAGGAACTATGCGCTACGCAATTCTAACAGCGGCGGTACTGGCCGCCGGATTCGGCATCTCCAGCCCGTATGTGCTTCAGCTGCTGACCTTCATCGGGATCAACGTCCTGCTGGCGCTCGGCTTGAACATGCTCATGGGCTACGCGGGCCAGATTTCGCTCGGACATGCCGCTTTCTACGGACTGGGGGCCTATGTGACCGGAGTACTGACGGTTCATTACAACTGGTCGCCCTGGCTGGCCCTCGCCGCGGCCCTCGTGCTCACCGCCGTGGCGGCATTCCTGATCGCCCTCCCCCTGCTCGAACTGAGCGGATTCTACCTCGGGATGGGCACCCTCGGGTTCGGCATGATCGGATATGTAATTTTCCGCCAATGGGGAAGCCTTACCGGTGGAGACTCGGGCCTGGTCGGGATCCCTTCGCTCGAAATTGGTCCAGTTTCTTTCTCTTCTGCGAGGAACTACCTCTTCCTTGCCTGGGCCGCCGCCATCCTGAGCATATTTTTGTGCGAGCGCATCATCAGCTCCCGGGTAGGCCTCGCCCTGAGGGCCATCCACGACAGTGAACGGGCCGCATCCTCTATGGGTATCGACACCGGACGGCTCAAAGTCCACGTCTTCGTTCTGAGCGCCCTCCTCGCCGCCGTCGCCGGGTTCCTTTATGCGCACCTGGTCAGTTTCATCAGCCCGAGTTCGTTCGGATTTCTCGTCTCGGTCAGAATAGTCACCATGGTGGTAATCGGCGGCATGGCAAGCGTCTGGGGAGCCTTACTGGGCGCTGCGGTCCTCACCGTGCTGCCCGAAACACTCTCCATCTTCACAGAGTACGAAATGATCGTCTACGGCCTGGTGCTGATCGTAATCATGATCGTTCTGCCGCAGGGCCTGTTCAGAGGGATTCTGGATATTTATGAGCATGCGAAATTCAAGGCGGGAAACATTCCTGCCCGTTCTCAGGGTTGATTCGGCTTCCAAATCTTTCGGGGGCATCCAGGCGTTGACCGGGATCTCATTCAGTGTGCCGGCAGGAGCAATTCATGCGATTATCGGCCCGAACGGAGCGGGGAAGACCACATTGCTGAACGTCATCACCGGGGCCTATCCGTCGGACACCGGCACGGTCATGTTCGGCGAAGAAGACCTGAGAGGCAGAAAGCCGCATCAGCGGGTCGCGCTCGGGATAGCCAGGACTTTCCAGAATATCGAAATGTTCGGGAGCATGAGCGTTCTGGAAAACGTGCTGGTGGGACGGCATGTGAAGACCCGTTGCGGCTTCTGGGGAGCGATGACCCGCCTGCCCGGTGTTGCAAAAGAAGAACGGGCTGCGAGGCGGCAGGCCCTTGAGATGCTCGAATTCGTCGGACTGAGCGATGCCGCCTCGTGGCGCAGCTCCGAAATACCTTTCGGATGGCAGCGTTTCCTCGAAATCGCCCGAGCCCTGGCCACGGGTCCGAAAATGTTGCTGCTCGATGAACCTGCATCCGGCCTGAACGCCGTCGAGACGGCCACACTCGCAAGGCTTCTGCTCAAGATCAGGCAATCCGGCGTTACGCTGCTCCTTGTCGAGCACGACATGAACCTGGTTATGAGTATTTCCGATCGCGTGCTGGTGCTCAATCACGGGATGATGCTGGCCGAGGGCTCCCCCTCGGAAATCCAGAAAAATGAAGCCGTTATCTCCGCCTATCTCGGGCGGGAAGGAGTGGAAGGCAAATGCTCCGCATCCGCGATTTAACCTGCCGCTACGGCAGCATCCCGGCCATAAACAGGATCGGCCTTACGGTCAAATCCGGCGAACTGGTAGCTCTGGTCGGTGCCAACGGAGCCGGGAAGAGCACGCTTCTTCAGGCAATCTGCGGATTTGTTTCCGATTGGGACGGAGAGGTCTCCTTCCAGGGAACGCAGCTTCGGCAGCTCAAGCCCCCGCAGATTGTCGAGAAGGGGATCAGCCTGGTACCGGAAGGCCGCATGCTCTTTCCACCCCTGAGCGTCCGCGAAAATCTCGAACTCGGGGCCTATGCACGCTACAGGAGACGGGAAAAAGCGATTGCAGATGACCTGGAAGAAATCATGGACCTCTTTCCGATACTGAGGCAGAGGGCAAAGCAGTCTGCGGGGACCTTGTCCGGCGGAGAGCAGCAGATGCTCGCAATCGGCAGGGCCCTCATGGCCCGGCCGAAACTCCTGCTGCTCGATGAACCCTGCATGGGGCTTGCCCCTCTTATGGTGGTCCTCATCCTGGAAACCCTCCAGAAACTAAGGGAACGAGGCATTACGATCCTTCTCGTGGAGCAGAATGCAACGGCGGCACTCGGCATCTCAGACAGGGGATACGTTCTCGAAAACGGCCGCATCTCGCTCGAAGGCCGCGCCTCCATCCTTCTCGCCGACAGCAGCGTCAGGCAGGCCTACCTGGGGAAAGAATGCAGAGCGTGAAAGCCCGGTTCACGATTAATCCGCCCTAAAGGTCTTATCAAACTTCAATCCGGCATCGTAATTATTCGAGGCTTCGAAAAACGCTGAGAAAGGTGCACGGCGAGACGAGTAGGGTGGGCAAGCTTTACGTGCCCACCTATCATCCATTGGAACAAACCTCTTTCGAAATGGCCGGACCAGCCCGCATTCTTGCCAATCCTCTCCCGCAATCTTAAAAATCATGGTGGGGACAGGTTTATTCTGCATTCGGCAGCGGATGAATCTGTCGTGGGAGGGACAGTGAAAGGATTTTACGTAAGGTCTTTGTTTTCCGGGTTAAGCTGTGGGGCAAGAATTGCTCTCATTTACATGATGGCGGGTGCGCTTTGGATCGTTCTCTCCAACTTCGGGGTAGCATTCCTGTTCGGAGAAAACCTGGAATCCCAGATAGCGGAAGTGCTGAAAGGCCTGACCTTCGTAGCCGTTTCCGCGGTACTTATCTACGTTCTGATCGAAAGAGCCGTTTCCTTCATAAAGAAATCTGAAGATGCCCTCCTCGAAAGCCGTAAGACCCTCTCCACCCTGCTGGACAACCTTCCTGGCGTAGCCTACCGCTACCGCTGCAAGAACGATGAGAGCCCTTTCGACTTCATCAGTTCGGGAGTATACGAACTCACGGGTTACCCTCCTTCCGTGATGACGGGAAAACGCAAACTGGATGCGATCATCGTCGAAGAAGACCGGGAGAAAGTCCGAACATCGATCCAGACGGCCCTTGAACAGAAACTCTCGTTTAAGCTGGTCTATCGAATTCGGAGTGCGGACGGCACCACCAGGTGGGTTTGGGAGCAGGGACGCGGCATCTATTCCGAACGCGGCGAGTTGACGGGAATGGAAGGCCTCGTGACCGACATAACGGAGCGCAGGCGAGCCGAAGAGGCCCTGAAAAGGTCGGAGGGGGTATACAGGGCACTTGTTGAAGGAACTTCCGATGCGATTCTTATGGTAGACAGGAGCAGGACCATAGTATCCGTCAACGGGGCTTTCCTTGATCTTTTCGGCTACTCCCGGGAGGAACTCGAAGGGAAATCGGTCCGCATCATTCATCCTTCCCAGGAGAGCTTCGAAAACTTTGGCAGGGCCGCTTACCCCGCCCTGGTAGAGGCCCCCCTCAGAATCGAATGGGAACTCAAAAAGAAAGACGGAACAGTGTTCCCGATCGACGGGACTTATTCCGCCATTACCGGCCCGGACGGCTCCGTTGTGGGACACGTCGGAATAATCCGCGACATTACGAACCGGCGGCAGTCCGAGCGCGAATTGAGGGAATACCGGGAGCACCTGGAAGATATGGTATCCGACCGGACGCGCGAGCTTCGAGAGGCACAGAAGGCCCTCGTCCAGAGGGAAAAGCTGAAGACCCTGGGAGCAATTGCCGCTGAAGTGGCCCACGAAATCCGAAATCCGCTGGTGTCCATCGGAGGATTCGCCCGGCGGCTTCAGAAGAAATATCCGGATGCGCGCGAAGCCGAAATCATCCTGCGCGAATCGCGGCGACTCGAGACAATGCTCAACCGGCTCAGTGAGTACCTCCGCCCAGTTGAAATGCGCCCCCAGGAGTCACCCGTAAATGCCATCCTCGCCGATTCCCTTCACCTGCTCGCTCCGGAACTGGAAAAAGAAATGGTCAAAGTCCACCTCGACCTTCATCCCGACCTGCCGAGTGCTCACGTCGACCCGGCTATTCTGACCCAAGTCTTCGTAGCCATGATCCGAAACGTGATCCGGATGATGAATTCGGAAAGAAACCTCACGGTGCGAACCTATTACGGAGAAAACAATGTCTACGTGGATATGGTAAGCCCGACGAAGACAAAGGTAAAAGACCCGGACCTTCTGCTCCTTCCGTTCGATGAGTCTGAACAAGGGGCGGGAATCTCTCTTACTTTCAAACTGCTCAAGGGAATGGGCGGTGCCCTGTCGGTTTCTCAGGAGGACGATAAAGCCGTCTTTTCCGTCTCTCTGGTCAAATGCCAGGGGACCCTGGACCATGCCGATTCGGATCAGGAATGGACTCAGACCGGGTAGGGATTCAGAAGACTCCAACCGCTAGGCAAAGCAAGCCAAAAATTGAAGGGCTTTTCACCACGAAAGGCGCGAAATACAAGAAGGAAACGGCACCAACCTCTTAGGCACACATGGAACCAAGGGGAACCAAATGGCACTTTCGTGTGCTTCCTGCTTCTCCGCCAAGCATTGGAGGGCATACAATTGCGGGCATTCTTCGCGATGCCCGGATGGTGGGCACGATAAAGCTGCCGCGCTACGCTCCCCCACACCCTGCTGCAGTCCCGGCACCATTCTGCCATGGCGATGTTTTCTTTCGTGATTTTCGTACTACTACCAGTCATTTTCTTGTTTTTTGAGCAAGATTTTCATGTTGCCGGTTCTGTAAATCATTTGACATCAACCTCTTAGGTGCACATGGAACGGAGGGGAACCGAACGGCACTTTCGTGTGTTTCGTACTCGTACCGCTCACCCAAAAACGATGGGTTGCGCTCCGTGACTGTGTCGTAACCGACCGGGGTTGGGCTGGTTTTCATCGACAACACGACACAGTTTCCCCGCCTCGCCCATCCTACGACCTTATCCAATTGTTTTCTTTCGTGATTTTCGTGTATTTCGTGGTTAGGAAGTTTTTATCTTTGCATTTTGGTTGCGGCTCTGCAGTCCCAGGCCTTTTGTGGTTAACATTTTGGCTTTTTTGTAGTTAGATGTTGTTAGAAGTCTTTATGCCCACCATTTCTTAATGATTCCAGAAAGACGAGAAATTCTCTTTTGCGCTTCCGGAACGAGCGCTGCAGCCTTTTGGCGCGAGCCAGGACCTGATTTCCGAAAGTTCTTTTTATCTCATTGCCTTCCGCGACAATTTCGTGCAGCCGCGCACTGTCTCGCGCCAGATCGAGGAGCATCTCCCTTGTACAGTTTTGTATCCTACGGTTGAATTCGAAGCTGGTTCGCCAATAATGCCGCAGGTCGTCGCCACAGGTTTCGATCTCAGGCCCGGCGGTCTGAAGAATGTATGAAAAAGCGAATTGTTCGGCCCATTCCATCGTACGCGGCACATTTCTGCAAAAAAAGTCGCAAAATCGTACAACCTGGTCGAGCATCGCCGGATTCAGTGTTCTCGGCAGGCCGATCACCCCTGAGTTGTATACCACTATGGAGGCCGGATCATGGACGGGGAACCCCGCCCTCTCGAGTAGATCGTGCTTTCTCATCACAGCGAGATACTGCGGGAAAAAGGACTCTGAGAGAATGTTCTCACGCTCCTGCATCACGATGTGCCCGCTTTCGAGAAACCCGCAAATGCGTTCGGGGCCGTTCGTCCAGAACGTGTCGCTATCTATAAAAACAACATTCTTCCCGGTTTGCCGGAACACATGCCGCACCAGTTCCGTCTTTACGCGGTGTGTGAAACCATACGGCCCCCGCCAGCGTTTCTTCTGGTCCCTGGTAAACAGCACGGGCGTAGCGGGAAGCTCTTCAAAATCAGCAGGCCTGTCCGTGTAGACGATAATCTCACCGGGAATGGGCCCCCAGGAGGCAAGCGAGGCGATGCTCAGCTCCGCCTGTTTCCGAAACTGCCGGCCTCCGTGGGCAAGGTAGACAAAAATGAAACGACTCATAAGGGATTTCCCTGGTCCGGACATATTGCCGCATGTAATGAACGCTGATTTCCGGTATTGTGGTTTCCTCGATGCCCCGGGGACGTAGAAAGGCACCGATATCGCGGGATTATGGTCGCGGATCGGCCAAAAGACAAGAAGATCTTGGGGCGGATCCGTATGCGAGCGTGTTTACTCAAAACAGGTAACGTCCATGAGTTGGTTTGATTTGCCGGTTGCGGCATGGCTGGTCTTTGTCGGTTCAGCCCTTTTGGAAGTTGGAGGAGACGCGGTTGTTCGTAGAGGGCTGAACGGGTCCAGCCTCTTTCTTATCCTCGCTGGAGGCCTGATGCTCTCCGCCTATGGTCTGCTCGTGAATACAGTGAGATGGGATTTTTCAAAACTGCTGGGCGTTTATGTTGCCGTCTTCGCAGTAGTGAGTGTCTGCTGCGGACGTTTCATCTTCGGCGAAAACGTGCCGAATTCCACCTGGTTGGGCCTGGCGATCATTGTGGCGGGCGGCCTTGTCATTCAATTCGGGCAGGCGCGTTAAGAAAACGGGCCGCCTCCTTCATGGAACCGGCCCCTGTCCCTCCTCCTGCCTGCCGGTTTGGACTCGAACTCTGCCGACCCCATAGTCGGGCCTGATTACAGAACAGGACAGATTTTGGGCGATTATAGGCCAAATGTAGAAGAGAGGCTCAGTCCAATCGACTTTAATGCAGATTGAATTAATGGTGACCGGAAAACTCGATTTGAGCAAGGCAGGCTGGAAGCGCAAGTCCGGATCCGATATTTCGGTCCACTCCATCAGGAGCGAACCGACACATCCCCTAAACACACGCCTGAGTCTCGGAGTTTTTAATCTTTCTTCAGCAGCGCTTCGAGGCCGGCAAAAGCCTTGAAGGTGGTCGAGGCCTTGCGGTCCTCATCCCTGGCGGGCTCACCATAGTGCTCCGAGTTGATGTCCCGGGAATGTTCGTTGTCGTGACAGAAGAGGCACAACAGTTCCCAGTTGCTCCCGTCAGGAGGGTTGTTGTCGTGGTTGTGGTCTTTGTGATGGACCGTCAGCTCGCGGAGCCTTTTCCCGGAGAACTCACGGCCGCAACGGGCGCAGATGGGAGGATAGATTTTCATCGCCCTTTCGCGGTAGGTCTTTTCGCGCTGTTCCCGGTTGCGCCTTACCTCTTCGAGGATGGGGTCGGGTTTTCCGGATTCCGTCGGCGTTTTTGGGGGCATTTAAAGCAATCCCTTTTAAGAGTTTGCAGGAAGCAGGAGAAATAGCGGCAACCATATTCCCCCGGTACTTGACGTGCGGAAATAGTATACCATTTCAGCGCGGGTTTCCAAGTCGAGTCGAGCCGGCGGAGTTGGAATATTCGATTCTCTCCCCGGAACCAGCACGTGAATCCCTCGTTCTTCAGGCGTATAGCGGCCCACCGTACACATCCGGAAATCGCAGAAAGCGACAGAGATCGGCATTGTTCCGGCACCATCGCTCTATTCTCCGCCGGACACCTGCCCATCCGGCCGGATTTTTCCCGCCACTCCGCAAATAGAGGGTTGCCAAAGGCATGGCGCTTGTCTATAATGCTTTTTGCTTGCCGAAGTGGTGGAACTTGGTAGACACGCCATCTTGAGGGGGTGGTGGGGAGACCCGTGCCGGTTCGAGTCCGGCCTTCGGCACTGATCCTGCAGAATCAATACTTACCTTCGCTTCAACCTCTATTTGCCAATGCCTTTACCATCACTATACCAGAGTCAAAGGTCACTTGCCGGGAAATTCCGCTCTTTGGAGTATTAGCACGCCGGCAAACCTTGCTGTCATCATTTTACCCGGACGAAATTGGGGTTCGATTCATGGCCCTGCCAGTCTTTGCACCCAGAGCTTGATCAATGCAGCAACAACCCTGCTGGGAATCCAATGGCCGTTAGCGTCGACGCTTCACAGAAGTTTCTGCAAACGGCCAGACCTCTGGTCAACATCAACGGAGAGAACAACCTCGGGCATCAGTTTCATCACTGATCTTCGAGCCAGACCCCAGGTACTGATTGGACGATTTATCAGGGGTACACTCTTGGCTCGGCCGCGACCGAGTGGATGCCGGAAGGGTCAGTCGATGTTCCCGGCTACGTTCATTCGAATGTGCGGTATTTGCGCCCTACGATTATCGCCAACTATGGCGTGGCGGGAATCACGGATATTGATTGTTTCACGGTCGAGGCAATTCCCCGCCCGGCTGATCTTCCGAGAGGCGCTTGCACGAATATCGCGACTTCAAAAGTCACCACGGTGAGCGTCAGTGCAACCGCCTCCTGGGTGATTCTCACTTCGGTGACGATCCCTTTTTTGGATACGGGATTTGGGGCATCGATCATCGGCAAATTGGGTCAGGTATCCACCACGCGCGGAGCACCTCTACAGTTGGGCCTTTTTCGAGATTCCACCCCGCTTGATTACACGAATATGGGAACAACGCAGGCAAGCGGATGTACAACTGTTTTTGACAATCCCTGGGCGGGAATGTCGATGCATCGTTTAACAACATAACCCTTCAGGCAATTGATCTTAGAAAGTAAGGAGAAGCACATGTTTACACTGGAAAAGTAAAGTATTGTCCGAATACCGAATGCAAGAACGCCGATGGGCGTCAGACCATGCCCCAGAGGTTCCAGTTTCAGGACGCGGAGTATTGCCCCTGTTGCGGAATGAAGTTGGAGACATGAGACGAGAAGATCACGGTAATGGTGGCTCGGGAATCGAGGATGCCGGTAAATGTGGACTTTGACGATTTCGTTGAGATGGTGAAGGCAAGGATCACGCCTAGCGCCTGACTTGCACAGACTTCTTTTGGGTGCCCCTCAATGGGGGCATCCTCATTCCAGCTAGGAACACCGACTCATCAATTACAGAGTGAAAGAGCGAAGCTTCAACAATGATATAAATGTGTTTTCTTTTTGTCCTCAGAGTCCGCTTAAGTTAAAGGAGAGCTGTACGTGGTTCCTGTTCCACATTTCTTAGCCAAACCCAAAACTTGTTTGACCATAAATCTTTGACCGCTGTCCAGGTAATATAAATACACCGCGTTGCAT
>JAEZHY010000238.1 GCA_023416335.1 Pseudomonadota bacterium
TGCCAAAAGATCCGTGGGCGGTAGCGAGTGTTTCAATCCACGCCCCCGTGCGGGGGGCGACATTGTAAAGGGGGATTTTGGGCGGTAGGTTTTGGGTTTCAATCCACGCCCCCGTGCGGGGGGCGACCAGGCAAAAGCCGCTCTCACATGCCGTACTGTTTGTTTCAATCCACGCCCCCGTGCGGGGGGCGACCTATGGCCTTGGTGAGTGGCTCCATCCCCATCTTAAGTTTCAATCCACGCCCCCGTGCGGGGGGCGACTTGCCCTGAGAACCAATCCGTTGTCAGAGAGCCAGTTTCAATCCACGCCCCCGTGCGGGGGGCGACCCGAACTTATCCGGCCCGGGAGGCAGCCAGGAATGGTTTCAATCCACGCCCCCGTGCGGGGGGCGACGCATTCGTGCCGACTGCGAATCCAAGGACTCGATGTTTCAATCCACGCCCCCGTGCGGGGGGCGACATCTTTAGTTCCTTGCATTTGTCAATAAAATTCTTGTTTCAATCCACGCCCCCGTGCGGGGGGCGACTCGGTATTAAAAACCGCTACCGCTACCGCTGCATTGTTTCAATCCACGCCCCCGTGCGGGGGGCGACGTTCCAGCAGGGCAGCTCATTTCCCGCTTGGTCAGTTTCAATCCACGCCCCCGTGCGGGGGGCGACTAATCACTTCGCGGAAACCGATCACAACTTTTACAGTTTCAATCCACGCCCCCGTGCGGGGGGCGACATTTCCGTACCCGTTGAGGTACTCGGGTCCACAAGGTTTCAATCCACGCCCCCGTGCGGGGGGCGACTCCTCTTTTTGCGGGTCTTAACCCGCTGATGATATGTTTCAATCCACGCCCCCGTGCGGGGGGCGACCTGCTGACGTAAACTGAATCCTTTACGGGCAACCGTTTCAATCCACGCCCCCGTGCGGGGGGCGACTGTATAGGCCAGAGCGCCCCATCCTACAGCCCTTGTTTCAATCCACGCCCCCGTGCGGGGGGCGACGGAGCTCCGCCACAACCCCACGCGAAGCGTGGTAGAAGTTTCAATCCACGCCCCCGTGCGGGGGGCGACGCTACCTGCATGTGTAAACGACTGATATGCAGCAAGTTTCAATCCACGCCCCCGTGCGGGGGGCGACGCTGCGCGTAATCAAAGCTGGGCTGGGTGATCGTGTTTCAATCCACGCCCCCGTGCGGGGGGCGACGCGCTCGACCGTTAGGAGCGGTTGGTCATTTTGATGTTTCAATCCACGCCCCCGTGCGGGGGGCGACCACCTGCAACATCGTACCCATCATTCAAGCTAAAGGTTTCAATCCACGCCCCCGTGCGGGGGGCGACGTCAGCCCAGGATCGATTCCAACGGTTATCTACTTGTTTCAATCCACGCCCCCGTGCGGGGGGCGACGGAATCGACACTTACGATCGAGCGATTCCCTTCGGTTTCAATCCACGCCCCCGTGCGGGGGGCGACGGGGCAGTAAGCAGTCCGACTATTACCGGGGCCGGGTTTCAATCCACGCCCCCGTGCGGGGGGCGACCGATACGTCGCCCGGCACGATACCCCGGTTTTGCGGTTTCAATCCACGCCCCCGTGCGGGGGGCGACATCCTCGGTCAAATCGCGAGGACGTCTGTTGTCAGTTTCAATCCACGCCCCCGTGCGGGGGGCGACCCTCGGGCACTGTCCGAGGTACGTACTTTTGCCAGTTTCAATCCACGCCCCCGTGCGGGGGGCGACATGTTATAGCCATCTCTTATCCTACCATTTTAGTTTCAATCCACGCCCCCGTGCGGGGGGCGACCTTACAAAGCTCTTTACGTTTGCAAATCAGACCGGTTTCAATCCACGCCCCCGTGCGGGGGGCGACGAGGATTAACATTAGATTTTGATGTCCGTTTTTTAGTTTCAATCCACGCCCCCGTGCGGGGGGCGACTTGATAACGACGGCGACATCGATGCAGAGGACGTCAAGTTTCAATCCACGCCCCCGTGCGGGGGGCGACAACAGCGCAAACTTGATTCACTGGATACGGCCTTGTTTCAATCCACGACCCCGTGCGGGGGGCGACACCAGAGCTTACCAATGGTTCCGAGCATATCAGCAGTTTCAATCCACGCCCCCGTGCGGGGGGCGACCCCTCTGATATAGTTGAAGAGGTTTCTGAAATAGTGTTTCAATCCACGCCCCCGTGCGGGGGGCGACGACGCAGAGGATAACTTCGTGGAGATCGGGTTCATGTTTCAATCCACGCCCCCGTGCGGGGGGCGACGCTCACTCGGGGGGGGCGACTTGCAAGCGGTGCATGTTTCAATCCACGCCCCCGTGCGGGGGGCGACATATTACCGACGCAAAGGGATGGCTCCTTTCGCAGTTTCAATCCACGCCCCCGTGCGGGGGGCGACTGGGATCAGTCCGAGATCTGAAATCGCCTCCATAGTTTCAATCCACGCCCCCGTGCGGGGGGCGACTAAAACGGAGGGCGGTCAATGTCGGGAGGAGCACGTTTCAATCCACGCCCCCGTGCGGGGGGCGACAAACATGCTTTTTGATTGGTACTCTCTGCGTTTTGTTTCAATCCACGCCCCCGTGCGGGGGGCGACCGACAAGTCGAGAAACTTCAAGCCCGAGTATTTCGTTTCAATCCACGCCCCCGTGCGGGGGGCGACGGTTCCCTTTCCGACCGTTGCCCGATAACGGCTCCGGGCAGACCTTCCGGGAAGCCTTGCATTCCGGACCGCCAAAGTGTCCCCCAAGCCCAGGGGGCTTACGATAACAATCCGAACTCATTAAACTTTATTCGCTCCGCGAACACCCCGGGAAAACCGCACCTGCTTGGGGTTCGCGGAACGCCTTAACACGCTCATACGATCAGAGGCCCTTCCTGGTCGATTCCGACCTTCGCACCAACATGCTCCACGCGGCCTCGCCAGTTTGAGCCAAGGAAGTAAAAGCGCAGACTGTCTCTTTCCTGGTCGATGATATCAAGGAGTTTTTGCCGCATCATGGTCCACTGGGCAGGGTCCACGATGCACTCGAAAACCGAGAATTGAACGCGCTGCCCATAGTTTTGACACACTTTCGCTACCCTGCGCAGCCGAACACGCCCGGGGTGGTCCACAGTCGAAACGTCATAACTTACGAGTACCAGCATCGAGATTCTCCTCTCTCGTCAGTACTCCTGCATCGGGAGAATCGCATTCATTCCGGTCTGCAGCCGACCAACCGGAAGAACTTGACTCCACCCTCATTTCATTATGAATGGTGGATACCCATCCAAATCCTTTCTGATATGCCGGGCGAGCAGGGCGGCCTGAACGTGAAAAAGCAATCCCACCGGCATCTTCTCCTTCAGAAAAGGATGGACGATAACCTCCTGTTTCCTTTTCTGGTAAGCAACCAGAATGGCCTTCCGCGTGTCGTCGTCCATCAGGACCCCGCCCGCGGCCGTTTCCCGGAATCCGTCCGGCTTGATCTGTGAGAGGTTTATGAGCGAAAGCGCAAGGCGGTCCGAAATCATGGCCCGGAATTCCTCCATGAGATCGAGGGCGAGGCTCGGCCTCCCCGGCCTGTCCCTGTGCAGAAAGCCCACCTGAGGATCAAGCCCGACCGATTCGAGTGCCGACCGGCAGTCGTGACAGAGCAGAGTGTAGTAGAACGATAGCAGGCAGTTGACCTTGTCCAGCGGCGGTCTCCGCGAACGGGCGCGAAAATAGAATTCTTCTTTGTTCCTGGTGATCAGTTCGTCGAAGACGCTGAAATAAAACCGGGATGCCTCGCCCTCGACGGCCCGAAGCTCTTCGAGCGGGATCACGTCCAGCTTGGCGATGCACTCGGTCAGCCTGTCGGCAGCCTCCCCAAGCCGGTCCTGATTCACCTTCTCCGGATGGTCCCGCACGGCACGGCGCAGGAGCGTTCTCGAGTTGGCGATCTTGCCCGTAAGAAATCCGCAGGCAAGCCGGGCCGACTCTTGCGGGCTGTCGGCACGCCTGTACTGTTCCCTTCTGAGCAGCACGTTGCCCGAAACCGGCCCCCTCACGCAGGCGAGATATCTGCCGGTTTCGGTCAGAAAGCTCACCGACACGTCGCGTTCTGCACACGCCCCCATGAGAAAGGGACTGACCGACACCTGGCCGAAGCAGACTATGCCGTCGAGCGTATGCAGAGGCAGCTTCAGTTTGGATTCCCCTTCCACCAGGATATCGACCGTTTCGCCGTTCTTCGACAAATATGCGCCCTGGGTAGTAATGTAGAGAGTGTTTCCGTGCTTTTTCAAGATTCCTCCTCCAAGGCGGACGCCAGATACCTGGAGACGGAAAGCCTGCCGGCACACGGCTTGGGCAGGCAGGCTTCCTTAAGTGAACATGCTCCGCACTTGCGCCCATACTCGGGTGCAGGGGTTCGTCCCGAGGAAATCATCTCGTGGAGCAACCCGGCCGCCCGCTCCGCGCTCGACCTGAGATCGGATCCGAATTCCACCCTGGTGCGGCGCCGCTCCTGCCCATAGAAGAGCGATCCCTCCGGGACTTCCATTGCGAGCATTTCCTCCAGGCACATTGCCTGGGCGCAGAGCTGAACCAGGTCTGAATCGTCCTCCTTGGGCTCACCACGCTTGTATTCGACGGGGTAAGGAACGGAGTTCGGTGCTCGGCCCGGGTCCGGGTCGTGGAATTCGACCACGTCTGCCACGCCGTACAGTCCGAGTCGCAGGGAGCGCAGCGGAAGCGCATACTCCACCCGGACAAGCCCCTTGCGCTTCACCGCCGGGGAATGCGCCCGTTCATGCAGGATTCTGCCTTCGGCGGTGAACTGGTTCTCCAGCCACATCCGCTCGACGTGAATGAGGGCACATTGCCGCGGGCAGTAGATCAGGTGCTGCAGAGCGGAGATGGGAAGCAGATCCGACTCGGCAAACATCAGAGCAGTTCCTGCAGGCTGACTCCCTCCGGGAGACCGCCCCTTCGAATGGTGACCGCGTAGTCGGAGAAGCTTCGGACCGGCCTGTCGTTTTCCGTCGCGCGCTCCACCGAGATCAGGTCGAAGAGCTTGTGCGCCGGGGCATTCCCAAGGGCGGACTCATGTTTGAAAACGTACAGTCCTCGCGCGTTCATCTTGCCCCGTGCCGCGGAATGGTCATGGTCGAACATGTTGACGAGCGCGTCCCAGAGGAGCTGCAGGTCCCCATCCGAGAATCCCGTCTGTTCGGCCAGTTTTGCGGATACATACCCTTCCGCCCTGTAGAGCGCATACGGTACGATATGCTTGCGCCCCATCGTGCGTTCTTTTTCGAGGTCGCGCTCGTTTGTGACGGCCATTCGGGTGATCGAGATTTCGAGCGGTATAATGGGTTCTACGCTCCGGGCAAAATTGATCTGGACGGGTCCCCGGACCTGTCCGCAGTTGACTTCCGTGGTCATGACGGCCCCGAATGTGCGTATGTCGTAAAAATTTCCGCACATCCAGCGTGTAATCTTTTCCGCTTCCTCCGCCTTCTTGGGAAGTTTCTTGGCAGGAGGACGCTCAATATCCGGGTTCCCCTTATAGGCACGTTCGTTTTCGCGGTTCAGGACACCTTTTTCCCGAACATAGATTTCAAACGGTGCGGATCCCCCCTTGGCGATTTCGACAAAATTCCTGATCTTGCGCTTCAGGCATACGTCCGTCACAAGGCCGTTGTTTGTCTGCGGGTCCACCCGAGGCATGTTTCCGGCATCGGGATCGCCGTTAGGGTTCCCGTTTTCTACGTCAAAGAGGTAAACGAACTCATAGCGATTTACGATTGGGCTGGACATGGCTTATTCCTCCTCGGTTTCGATTTTGTCGGTTTTTCCCGTGAACAGATCCTGGCGCTGATGATAGTAGCCAAGGAAAAAGAGGCCCTGGTTTTCGGGATTGAGAAAAGCGGGCAACGGGGTCGCTTCCAGCGCCTCGGTAATTTCCCCGACCTTGCGGTCGAAGAAGCCGGCCAGCCCCTTTTTCTCGCTGTCCTTTCGAAGCTTACCCATGTGCTGTTGCGAAAGGCTCCAGAGCATGGGAAAGATATTCTTGGGAGTCGCGGCGGCCGATCCGAAATATTTATCTCTGATTGTGGAATTTATGCCGGGATTTGCCGCCGTCTGGATTCTCTCGAACACGGCGAAAAGCCGCCCCAGCCTGTAACCTGTGTTTGTATTTTCTTTGTCCAGACTCACGCTGACCTCCTCATGTCTGCAGTTGCGAATCAGGAAAGCTTTTATAAGGGAAGCACGCAGGTAGTTGATCGTTTGGTCGGACCGGATGGTCGTTAGAAGCGCGGGCAGAAGGTTTTGTGGATAGGGGGCCCCGGTGAAGACAGCTCGGGTGAAGGCCCCGGCAATGAGAGGAGAAACCTTCTCGTCCTTCTCCCATAAGCTTCCGGGTTCATTGTGTGAAACGGTTTCACGCAGAAGCGTCCGGATGGAAGGGTACCTCCGCTCATTTTCGAAACTCTTCACCACCTCGAGCTGCTGAAAATGCTGGAAAACGTTCTGAAGAATCTCCCCCACCGTACTCACATGCCAGAAACGGACGGAAAGCCTGGAGGCATTGGGCGAGAGCGCAAGGAGATAAAAGCGAACCTCCGGTTCTTTGACAGCTTCCTGCACGCGGCCTCCCCGCAGGGCTTCCAGGATGGCCCTCAAGTCTCTGAGAGCGCCCGTATCATCCGCGCCGGAGTCGGCTATATCCAGATCGGTTTCGAACAAGCCTGCAAAAAGATTTTCGACTTCCGAACTGCGTTCCGTCCAGAAGACCACCATTGCATCACCAATACGCACCTTCTGGCGGCTTCCATTACGAAGCAGCCAATTGAGCGCCGTACAGTAGGCGAAAGCCGCACGCTCACCAATGGGAGCGTTGTAGTTCTGATCCTTTCCGTAGGATGTGAACGCGTCGAGGTTGAAAGACACGAGCGCGGCCCCGGAGGTCTGCGACCCGGGAACACCCTTGATAGCCGGATGGAGACGCGCGATCGGCTGCTCTTCTCCGCTTATCAGGCACATGCCCTTTTTTTCCCCGGCGTTTTCCGAGCAGTACCCGGCCCACCGCTCCCGAATCATCGGCCGCTCATGAATGAATCGACGTTCGCCGTCCAGGCGGAAGACTACATTCAGACCCGCCATCTGGTCCCACTTTTTCAGAGACAGGGCCTGTTCGGGTTTCCAACCTTCAAGGAAGCGAAGTACGGCTTTCATGCCCTCGTCTTCGAGGTCCCCGGCCACAGAGTGCTGCATCTCTCTGAATGCGGCAAACATCCTGGATGCCCGCTCGGGAGTCCCCTTTGCATCGCCTCCGAGTACATATCCCGTATTGTCCCACAGGAAGTTCGCGGCAATTGCGACCGTGCGCTTTACCGGCTCGGGGACAACCAGTTCCAGGGGAAGTTCTCTTTTGCCTTCCTTTACTCTCAGGTCGTCTTCTTCGACGAGATTGCCTTCTCGATCTAACACCAGGCAGAAATGGATTTTCTGCCTGGAAAATCCGGCAAGAGGGACCCCGCCGTTTTCCGGGTCCGCGATCAGCCGGTGATAATAACAGTTGAGGGCTTGGAGGATCATGACCGGACCTCCAGACTGCCGGGCGCCGGCACATCGATCACCCCGTCGTGCATGGATGCGTTGAAAAACATGGCCTGCATGCCGTTTTCAAAATCCAAGTCATGGAGCATCCAACCGAGTTCTTTTTCACCCTCGATGCTGGACTCCGGGAGGTCTCCTTCGACAAGTTCGAAAGCTGCGGGAAATTCTCGACAGCCCAGGTAAGGCCTGTGAAAGCACTGGCCCTTCCTGGCCCGGCGGGTGAATATGTCCTTGTGCTTTCCGGAGTTGGCATCGGAAGAGTCCGTAAGCTCAAACCGGGCTTCGATAATGTACGCCACATCGCGCAAAACCATTGCCGCGCGCTGCTGGCGCTCGTCTTCGACAAAGATGCCGAGACGCCCAGCCCCTTTTGACATTGCCTGTTTGACGGTGCCGGCCGGAATTTTCACTCCGACTTCGTTGCGTCGAATGTTTGTAAATTTGATTGGATTCAGGACCCGGATGCGCTCGACGATCCACCTGATTTCCGGCTTCCAGTAGATCGCTTCGAGAATTCCCCGGGCCGCCGAGGGGGTGATGACGTCGTATGAGACTCGTTCCACTTTCATCTCAGGGCGGGAAAATAAGGCGTATTCACCCCACACTTTCAGTTTTACCCCTTGCCCCATGTACACCTCCTTTCCGGATGATCCGTTGTGAGTTGAACAATTGAAGCAGTTGTCCTTCCATGTTTCAGGATGGGAAGGACGATTCGGTACCCTGGTTTGGAACAGGAATGCAGGCTCTGGGGGGACTTGGGCGACAAATTTCAATTTGATAAAATGGTGGCAAACCTCAACGTAAATGTTTCAACCCACGCCCAAGGCCCCCCTAACCCCATAATACAGTAAAAGATGGGTTTTCCAAACTTATTTGTTTATTTAAGTTGAATGTTAAATATGTTAAATTATGGGCGGTAACCCTATCGCGGGTGCGAACTCAAAAACAATGGATTGGCACCCATCCTACGCCCCCTACTCCCTCCCGAGATCGTGCTCTTTTGGCTCAACATCAAAACACCAGGCTCTCCGCGCTCATCTCACCTTCTTTCGGAATACTGAGTCCCATGCCCGATCCATAGAAACGGTCATATCCGTACTCGGAGAGCGCTGGGTAGATGTCCTGAATACGCTCCAGTGCGCCTGAGGCTTCAAGTGCCGCTATTCCCCAACGGGGGACCTGGACCGTGTATCGCTGCAGTTGCCTCAGGACTTTCCCGGGGAACTCGGCGAAGCGCAAATCGCGGATGAGCCCCCGCGACCTGTCATCGAAAGGGATGATGACGGACTCGCCGGTTTCCTCAATCAGTCGAAATTTCTCGGATACGGTTCGGAAGGGAAAATAGCAGTCGTTGAGCCCTTCGACCAGGTCCTCAAGGATTTGCTTCTCATCGAGTCTCTCGCCCGCTCGCCAGTAGAGCAGACGGAAGTAATCTTCAACGGCTTCCAAAGAAAGGGGATCGTCCGGATATTGTCGGATAGTCTCGGCGGCCGCTTCGGCGGGGGCGCGAAACGCTCCGGGAAGGGGCTTATTTTCAAGTTCATAGAGGATCACCCTGCCCGGCTCCAGGAGTTTCCCCTCCCGATTGCAGCGCCCCGCGGCCTGAGCTATGGAATCGATCCCCGCTACGGCCCGATAGACGACCGGGAAGTCGATATCAACTCCGGCTTCGATGAGGCGCGTACTGACCACCAGGCACGGGAGATTTCGGGCAAGGCGGTCCTTTATCTCGGCCAGCTTCTGAGACCGGTGTTCGGGACACATCAGCGCGCTCAAATGGAAAGCGCCATCCACGTCTCCCAGTCCCTGGAACACATCCCGGGCTTCGGAGCGAGTATTCACGACGCAAAGGTCCTGTTCGTGGGAGCGCAGATTTTCAATTAGCGTCTTCAGCGATACCGTTCCCAACTTTTCAATTTTGACGCGTCGAAAATCGCGGTAGAGCGCTTTCGGATCGGGAACGATTTCGCGGACGTCTTCCAGGCCGTTCTGAAATTCCTCGTTACGGGTCAGGGCAGGCTGCGTGGCCGTACAGAGCACAACACTCGTGGCGTAGTTTGCTGCAAGCTCCCGAAGCGCTTCGAGGCAGGGCAGCAGGAACCGGACAGGCAGCATCTGCGCCTCATCCAGGATGACCACGCTTCCGGCAATGTTATGCAGCTTTCGGCACCGGGACGTGCGGGAGGAAAAGAGGGACTCGAAAAACTGTACGGCGGTTGTGACTACGAGGGGTGCATCCCAGTTTTCAGAGGAAAGCTCGAATCTGCGGAACATCTCGTCATTTTCTGAATCCGCACCATCCAGCTTTGCCGTATCGAACGCACTATGGTGTTCCAACACGGCATCTTTGCCGGCAAATTTCCTGAAAACGTCCGCGTTCTGTTCGATGATGCTCGTAAACGGGATCACATAAATGACTCTTCTCATCCCATGAAGCCGCGCGTGCCTGAGAGCGAACGCCAGTGACGAGAGCGTCTTTCCGCCACCGGTCGGGACGGTAAGGGAAAAGAGGCCTCTAGATTGCGTTGCGCCGGCGAGGCAGGCTTCGAGGATTTCCCTTCGGCGCAGATTGATCGCTGCAGGACGGGCCTTTGCCTGGACGGATTCGAGTTCGGCCCGGAACCGGCTTTCAATCTCGACAAGCGACGGATAACCCTGACGGGCCAACGATTTTTCGCTGTTCATAAAGTGTTCGGTATCGAGAAAATCCGCATCCACCAGGCACGAGAAAAGCATGCGCGTGAAAAACGAAACCTGAAAGGCAAGCCCTGTCCGGCTGCGTTCTGGTTTGAACGGAAATTTTCCGCCTATAACGGGACTGGGGAGTTCCTCTTGTTGGATGACTTCCGGCACTATTCTTTTCAACCTTGCCGCGAGGCAGGAATCCTGCTCGGAACCCCCGTCCTGGAGCCCCCCGTGATGCCCGGCAATGCAGGCCGCGATAAGCCGACCCGCGCCCTCGAACTCATTAGCGGCGTACTGCGCCCCTGCTGTCGAATGATCAACTTTCCGATTAGAACCCCGGAGTCGCCGCAGATATTCGATTGACGCTTTTCCCCGATCGTGCAGAAGTCCCGTTGCTTCGGCCCAGTCACGGGATTTGAAGAATTCGGCGAACTCTCCCGCCAAGGCTGCAACATTATTGAGATGATCGGACAAAGGCTGCCACGTGTCCTCGCCCCGCTCGGTGCTGTGTGCATAGAGACGCATGATGTCCCCCTTTTGTCATTGGAAAATCGAATGCAAAGCAAAGCTCTCCCGGACTCTCCGATATGAGACAGGCTTCCTCCCAATTCTCGGCTTATTCGATCAGGTTCGGATCTATAATTTGGCAGTTTGCGTTTATTGATAAGCTGCCCCCCGAGGCAGCCCCAGAATATTCAAGAATACGAAACCGGTAACAGTAACCGGGATTAGTACCGATCCGGCCTCCAGGCGATGACTCGTTCGCCGCTCTGCCTGTCATGTATATAGAGCTGTTCATAGTACGATCTCGTCCAGCCATATTAGGAAGATTTCAGCGGTGTTGCATCGACTTTTGGCCTTTGTGCTCGTCGGCTGCGATGTTTGTTCGCGACCTTTGCTGATTTGGGCAACGGGTTCTATGAACATTACTCGACCTCCCGGAGATATTCATCTCAGCTCAAGTACTGCCATGTTCCCTTAGATTGTAGTGGTGAATTTGTTCTTTGCTTACTATGAATGATATCTGGCTGGTCTACAAATAAATTCTATGTTCAGACGTACGATTGTGTATCGAAGAATTATGTCATAACAGGTCGAGAAGAATATCATTTGCTCGATCGCTTCCACGGCAGGACCAATCCTGACGTCCGGTGCAAAATTGTTGCGTAGTCACGAACAGGAATTTACTTCACTGTTATAGATCGTGATTTTCGTTCCTCCTGCTCATCCAAGAACGATGGGTTACGCTCCGAGACCGTGTCGTAATAGCTGGGGCCGGGCTGGTTTTCATTAATAACACGACACAGTCTCTCCGCTTCACCCATCCTACGGCATCACCGTTAATTCATTGTTTTCTTTCGTGATTTTCGCGACTTTCGCGGTTGTAAAGCCTTTGTTTTTGCATTTGGGTTGCGGCTCCGTTGCCCGAACCACCCACTACCCGTCGGTAGGGGTAGGGCTGGTTTTCATCGATAACACGACACAGTCTCTCCGCTTCACCCATCGGCCTCGTATTTAACTCATTGTTTTCTTTCGTGATTTTCGTGACTTTCGTGGTTAAGGGTTTTGTTTTTGCATTTGGGTTGCGGCTCCGCTGCCCGAGCCACCCACTGCCCGTCGGTAAAGTATGGGATCTCACCGACCCGTGCTTCACCCGCGCTCCCGCACGGGGAGCGGCCGGGAACAGCCGATTTGTCGATGAAATCCTTTCAATTCTCGGATCATGTCGCAATTTCATTGCGCCCCGGCTCAAATTTGTCGATATAGAGATAATTGGACAGGTTTTCCTGATCTGTAACGAAACTCACTTCAAAGGAAAAATGAATGTCCCGGCTCATTTCCCAAATACTTCTTCTGGGCCTTTTCTTCTTTTCGTCCCTACCAGTCGAAGCTTCTCAGCAGTTGACCATCATCACGGAAGAAAACGCCCCGTATAACTACACTATGGACGGGAAGCCAACGGGAGCAACGACGGAGGTGGTCAGGGAGATCATGCGGCGCCAGGGGATGTCCGATCAGATCCAGGTGCTGCCCTGGGCGCGCGGGTTCAAGAGACTGCAGTCCGAAGCGAACGTCGTTCTCTTCACAACTACCCGAACCGAGGGAAGAGATGAGCTGTTTCACTGGGTAGGGCCGCTCTATGAGACCCGCCCCGGATTCTACGCGCGCAAAGATGCCGGGCTCAAGATTTCAAGCCTGGAGGACGCCAAGCGGGTGAGGGCTATTGCCACATACAAGGAAGATTACAGAGATCAATTGCTCCGGTCAATGGGATTTACAAACCTCGACAGTTCCAACAACCCCCAGAGCGATGTCCTCAAATTGATGTCCGGTCGAGTCGATCTCTGGTTCTCTTCCAATATCGGTGTCGGGGCGGTAGCACGAGAAGCGGGTGTGGACCCGTCCGCCATCGAGGAAGTACTGTCTCTTGATAAGA
This sequence comes from Pseudomonadota bacterium, assembly GCA_023416335.1. The sequence goes on from JAEZHY010000238.1 coordinate 12,707, forward strand.
CATACGATTGGATCGCTTTTTCCCGGGATACTCCTGAAGCCGTGGTGGCCAGGTGGCAGAAAACCCTGGACGAAATGAAGGCCGACGGAACCTTTTGGTGGATCACTCGCAAATGGCTGCCACCCGATGCGATCATGTCCAATCAAAACGGAAAGAGCGCGGATTCTCAGCCGCCTCTATTGCGAATTTTCACTGAAGATGCTGCTCCTTCGAGCTATATGGAAAACGGCAAGGTGGCCGGGTTTTCCGTAGAAATCGTGCAGGAGCTGCTCCGGCGCATTGGTTGGCGGGATACTATCATGATGGTCCCGTGGGCTCGGGGATACAGTCTGGCCTTAAACGAACCGGATGTCGCCCTTTTTTCCACGACGCGTCTGCCGGAAAGAGAGGACCGGTTCTACTGGGTCGGTCCCCTGTATATTCAGACATGGACATTCTACGCCCGCAAAGGCTCAGGTTTTCGGATATCCTCGATGGAAGACGCCAAACGAGTCTCACGAATTGGAACCTATCGCGAAGATGCAAAGATGCATTACCTCGAATCGCTTGGTTTTGGCAACCTTGTGCCAACAAACCGGAACCTCACCAATGTCACGCATTTAATCCGCGGCGACATAGACCTGTGGGTCAGCTCAGATTTCAACATGCCCTATATGGTGCAGCAGGCAGGTGCTTCTCCGGACCAATTGGAACTGGCTTTTCCCTTCCACGAGGTGGGGAACTATGTCGCGTTCTCCCGCGCCGTATCCCCCCACATTGTTCGTTTATGGCAGCTTGTGCTTGAAGAAATAAAAAAAGACGAAATGTATGAGCAGTTGTGTCGAAAATACAATATTCAAAAGAGATAACAAGAGGGCTGGATTTTGAGATGGATGCAGTGAACGGCAGACTCAGAGGCCATACCCCGGGTCCTTTCAGGAGCAGATCTATTTCCCGTGACCTGGCCGTAAGCCTTGTCATTTTGCTCTTGCTTTTTGAGGGAGTGGGGCTTTTAGCCCTTTATAACCACCAGGCAAGCTATATCCATCAGCAGATTCAAACCAAGGCAGACGAGTATCTGCTGAGCCTTTCGGAAACATTGGCGGTTCCGGTATGGGATTACGACGGAAAGCAAATCAGGAAGATCGGTGAAGGTTTCGCGAGAAATGACACGATCGATGCCATAGAAATTCTTTCCGCCGATGGGGAGGTGATGTTCCGATTTGACCGTTCATCCGGCATGGGACGCGAGATCGAACGTGTGAGCGGAATCAACCATGAGGGACATGAAATCGGTCAGGTGCGGTTATGGCTTTCCCTGGGCACTTACCGCCATGATCTGATCTGGCTTCGCAACACTCTATTCGTCATATTAGGCATTTCGCTGGTCGTTATTGTCGTTATGACGGATGCCTTGCTTAGAATTTTGATGCGCAAGCCTTTGGCGATACTTCAAAATGGCATCGACCGTGTTGCACAGGGAGATTATGAGTATCGGCTGGATGGAGTTCGTCATAAAGAACTGGCTGGAATCGCAAGCAGGTTCAGCGAAATGGCTATAGAGATCCGGGACAGGGAGCAATCTCTTCAAGAGGAAGTCAGCGAGCGAAAAAAGGCCGAAGATACGTTGCGGGACAGAGAGACCCAGCTGCGCGCTATTCTGGATGCAATCCCCGACATGATGTTTCAATTGGAGCGAGACGGCCGGTTCGTGAACATGCGAGGCGATGCCCGAAAATTATTCAAAAAACCTGAGAGCTTTACCAGGCGAATGATCGAAGATATTATGCCGTCCCCTATCGATCTTATCTTCCGACAACATCTGACCGATGCTTTCAACAGCCGCCAGCTCCAGGTTTTTGAATTCGAGCTGCCGTTAGCCTCTCAGAAAGCTTTTTACGAATGCCGACTAATGGCTATAACGGACGACAGGGCATTCGCCCTCGTCCGGGATATCACGCAAAACGTGACTGCCGCAGCCGAGAAGAACCGCCTTATGGAACAGCTTCAAAGAGCCCAGAAAATGGAGGCAATCGGAATGCTGGCAGGTGGGGTTGCCCACGATCTCAATAATGTTTTATCAGGGATTGTGAGTTATCCCGAGCTACTCCTGTTAAACATGCCTGAGAGCAGCCCTCTGCGTCAACCTTTGCAGGTGATTCAGAAATCGGGAGAAAAGGCTGCCAATATCGTTCAGGATCTGCTCACTCTGGCACGTCGCGGAGTTTCGGTCTCAGAGGTTGTCAATCTCAATACGATCATTATGGATTATTTGCAAAGTGCGGAATTGGAAAAGCTTCGTTTATACAATCCAGGAATAGAACTCAAGCTTGAGCTTGAAAGTAGTCTCTTGAATATCTCCGGCTCTCCGGTGCACCTTTCAAAAACCGTCATGAACCTGGTTTCAAATGCTGCTGAGGCGATGGCCAAGGGAGGTCAAATAATCCTTCGGACTGAGAACCGATATATAGATAAACCCGTCAAAGGTTATGTAGATATCCAGGAAGGAGATTATGTAGTCTTCCAGGTCTCCGATGCAGGCATCGGCATTTCAGAAGAGGATATTCACCGGATTTTTGAACCATTTTACACCAAGAAGGTGATGGGACGCAGCGGTACGGGTTTAGGCATGGCAGTCGTCTGGGGGACGGTCACAGACCACAAAGGTTATATTGACGTTCAAAGCGCACCGGATAAGGGGACCAGTATCAGTATATATATCCCGGCAACACGAGACCCGCAGGCAGGATCTGCCACCCATCCATCCAGGGGTTTTCCGGGCCGGGGCGAGCATATTTTGGTGGTTGATGATGTGGCGGAACAGCGTGAGATCGCAGCGGCAATGCTCTTATCGCTTGGATACGAAGTGGAATGTGTTGCGAGTGGGGAGGAGGCCCTGTCGATTCTGACAGCACACCCGGTAGACCTTGTATTACTCGACATGATAATGGATCCCGGAATAGATGGACTTGAAACATATCGACGCATTCTAAGCATAAGACCTGACCAGCGGGCGGTCATCACCAGTGGATTTTCGGAATCCGTGCGGGTCCGGGAAGCCCAGTCCCTCGGAGCCGGCCCTTATGTCAGAAAACCGTATCGCATGCAGACGATCTCCCAGGTGATAAGGGAAGAGCTGGATCGATGAGTGGTTGTTATAGCCTGTTCGAAGCCGGAGACCCTAATTCCCTCCGATACGATGAGGACTTGTGCCGAGCCGTACCGGCCTTTAATACGGATGCGTTCGAGTTTGTGCCGATCGACACACACCCGCGTCATTCCGGCGCAAGCCGGAATCCAGTCTTTCAAAGCATCCGGATCCCGGCTTGCGCCGGGATGACGGCTTTGATTCTCTATCATTGAACGCAAACCGGTATAAGCAGACGTCCATGGGCCTTGCCGGGGTGACCCTATTTGCCCGATCACATCTGCCTTCGCCCCCCAAGGTAGGCATCCTGCACCTGCGGATTTTTCAACAGTTCTTCCGCGCTCCCCTGGAGCACGATGTTCCCCGTTTCCATAACATAGCCGCGGTGCGCAACCGACAGGGCCATCGTGGCGTTCTGCTCCACGAGCAGTATTGTCGTCCCCGCCCCATTGATCTCACTGATTATCCGGAAAACCTCCTGCACGAGGATGGGCGCGAGCCCGAGGGATGGTTCGTCCATGAGAAGGATTTTCGGCCGGGCCATTAGTCCACGGGCAATGGCCAACATCTGCTGCTGGCCTCCCGAAAGGGTCCAGCCAAGGGCGTGTTGCAGGCGCTCCAGATCGGGGAATATCTTGAACAGCTCCGTCATATCCCCTTCAAGCTCATCCCGGTTTACCTTCGGCCGATTGGAAGCCCCAAGGATCATGTTGTCCCGCACGCTAAGTCCGGGAAAAACGTGTCTTCCTTCGGGCACGTGGGAAATACCGCGCTTGACTATGGCCTCCGGGGAGAGCCGATAAATGGGTTCGCCGGCCAGGAGGATTTCACCGCTCAACGGGTGCACCAGGCCGGAGATCGTCCTGAGCGTGGTAGACTTGCCCGCCCCATTTGCTCCCAGCAGGCACACGATTTCCCCCGGCTTCACTTCGAGTGAAATGCCGTGGAGGGCCATAACCGCACCGTACGCTACCTGAACATCGCGAACCTCAAACATGGAGAGCCACCTCCCTGTTGCCCAGATAGGCTTCAACGACCGCTGAATGCTGCAGTACCTCGTTCACCGTCCCCTCGGCGATTTTCTTCCCGAAGTTGAGGACCGTCGCGGTCGAGGCCACATTGACCACCAGGGACATATCATGCTCGACGATGACGATGGAGAGCCCCATTTCATTGAGTTGTTTGAGAAGCCTTACCAGCTCCTGTTTCTCGGTCTGGTTCAAACCCGCTCCGGGCTCGTCGAGGAGCAGCAACTCGGGTTCCCCCGCAATCGCGCGGGCAAGTTCCACCAGCTTCTGAATGCCGTAGGGAAGATTCTGGCAGACCTCGAAAGCCTTGTCCGTAAGCTTTACGAATTCTATGGCGGCAATGGCGCGCTGCTCGGTTTCAGCCTCGTTCCCACCCGCCCGCTTGGCCCCGATCAGTACGTTTTCCCATACCGTCAGTCCGCGAAAAAGCCGCAGATTTTGAAACGATCGCGCCATTCCGAGGGTTGCGATGCGGTTGGGGCGGAGCCCCACCAGGTTTTTTCCCAAAAACGAAATCCCTCCCGCAGTCGGTACATAGAGACCGGAAAGCAGGTTGATGCAGGTGGTTTTCCCCGAGCCGTTCGGACCGATGAGCGCGTGCGCCTCACCGCGCGCGACCACCAGGTCGACGTTGTCTACCGCGACCAACCCGCCAAACCTTTTGGTCAAGCCGGTAACTCGCAGCACCTCCCCGCCCCGGGCGTCACTGCCCCCTATCCGCAGTGCGTGCGCGGCCGGCGGCAGGATTTTCTTTTTCACAAAGCGCCGGGTAAGCAGTTTGACATAGCCCCACAGGCCTTCCGGCATGAAAACGATCACCAGGATGATGACGGCGCCGTAGATGATGAGATAGATTTTTTTAAGGTCCCGAAGCCATTCGGGGAGGAAGGTCAGGAGCGCCGCACCGAGCAGACCTCCCAGAAATGACTCCGTACCTCCCACAAGGGCCATCGCAAGGAAAAGCACCGATTGGTCGAAGGTGAAGCTGTCCGGGCTGATGTAGAGAAAGCCCGAAGCATACACAACGCCTCCCAGCGCCCCGATCATCCCGCCCAGGGTGAATGCGGTCACTTTCACTCTGGCCGTGTTCACTCCCAGGGCCTCAGCCGCCAGTTCGTTTTCGCGCACCGCGACCATCGCGCGGCCCAGGGCGGTGTAGCGCAGCTTCCATACGAGGAATGACACCAGGAGCACAATGGTCAGCGAAAACCAGGCATACCGCTGAGCGGTATTGAGTGGAATCGGAAAGGGGGTCCGCTTGATGGCGCTGATGCCGTCCGGACCGCCCGTAAATTCGATCCAGTTCATGGCGATCAGTGTAAAGATGACCTGAAAACCTATGGTGGTTATCGCCAGATAATGGCCGCCCAACTTTATTGAAGTGCCGCCCAGCAGGCAACCGACGGCTGCAGCGGCCGCGAAGGCAAGCAGGAGCGCAAACCACCAGTTAATGTTCCAGTGCACGGTGCCGAGGGCAATCGCATACGCGCCGATGCCGTAAAAAGTGGCGTGGCCGATCGAAACCTGCCCTGTATATCCCAGGATGACGACAAGCCCGAGCGTGCCTATGCTCAGCGCGGACCCCAGGATCAGGAGGTTGGTGCTGTACCGGGTTGTAAAAAGCAGCGGCAGCGCGACCACCACCAGCGCTCCCAGGGCGAGCGCAAGACCTGAAGACATCGAGCTTCGCCGCCGGGAGGCAGCCAATTCCGTCGCCGAAGTACTCAGAGTTTGTACGCTCATGCTTTCTCCGATACTTTTTCGCCGAAAAGGCCCTGCGGCCAAACCAGCAGGATGATGATCAGCGCAAGAAACGCGAAGGCATCCTTGTAGACGGCCGAAATGTACGCAGCGCCGAAGCTCTCGACAACTCCGAGAGCCAAACCGCCAAGGATCGCTCCGCGCGGGTCGCCGAAGCCGCCGCAGATGGTAGCTGCAAACGCCTTCAGCCCCAGTGTGACGCCCATTTTATGCTGGATGAAAAAGATCGGCGCCACCAGCATCCCGCTCAGCCCCCCCAGCATAGTGCTGTAGATGAAAGTAAGGGCGATCATGAGAGCGACCGGTATGCCCAGAAGCCGTGCCATGTCTTTGTCCTGGGAGGTTGCCTGCATCTTTTTTCCAAGGAGGGTATATTCGAAGAAGAGGTATTGCAGGCCGATCAGCACAAGCGTGACTATCAGTATCACGATATACTGGTAGTCGAAGAAGACCCCGCCCAGGATGACGCCCCCCGTACCGCCGGCCGTTTCGATGACCGGGCGGACCTTCAGGGGACTCGGCCCGAATGCGGCGAGTGCTCCGTTCTGCATCATGACGCTTGCGCCGATTGTCGCGATGATGACGGGAAGAAAACTCCGGTTCCGCAGCGGATAATATACGGCCAGCTCGAACAGGAGTCCGAAAACGGCCATGATCGCCAGCGCGACCAGGAAGGCGGTGAAGTAATCGAGCCTGGCGCCCTGCCAGAGAACCACGAGCGCATAGGCCCCCAGCATGGAGATTTCGCCCTGGGCAAAGTTGACCACGTTGGTGGCCCGGTAGATAAGGACTATTCCCAGCGCCACCAGCGCATAAACGCCTCCGATTGCCAGCCCGGCAAACAGGAGCTGACCGACGGCAGATAAACTCTCTCCCATGGGCGTTTCCTCCAAACCAGAGAGTTGTCTACGATGCGATTTCAACATCGAGCCCTTATCCCAGCCCGGTTTCAGGCGTGGGATAAGGGGTTTCGGTTCTAACCTTGCAGGGTCTTCAGCGGGATACGCGCAGCGTCTTTACCATCTTGATGCTGCCGTCGACGTTCTGCACGACATGATAGGCGTCCAGTCCGTCACCGAACTCGTCCCAGTTATACTCACTCTCCGCGCCCGGGAACTTCTGAATGGCCAGGATCGCCTTCCGAAGGCTTTCAGGTTTGAGGTCCGGGGCCTTCTTCATAGCTTCAGCCGCAACGATAACCGCATCGTAGGCCCAGGAAGCATAAAAGTCGGGTTCCTCTTTGAATTTGGCTTTGTAGGCGGCGGTGAATGCTTTCGAGGTGTCGCTCGCCTCGGGATGGAAGTCGGCGACGCCGTAAGTCTTGTAGAGAGCATCACCCGCGAGATTGCGGCTGTCAACGGCGGTAATCGAAGGAGACCCCACCCACTTCACATCGACGCCCAACTGCTTCATCTGCCGGGCAAAAACACCGAGGTCGGTTCCCCATGCCATGTAGGTTGCAAGCCCCGTTGCGCCGGATTTTTTGAGGCCTTGTACGATCGCGGTAAAATCCTTTTCTCCATTGTTGTAGGCCTGGACAAACACGACTTCAGCCCCGAGTTCCTTCAGGGCCGGCACCACCATGTCGCGTCCTCCGACGCCGAATGCATCACTGCCGTGCACGACTGCGACCTTTTTCTGGCCCAGCTCGTCCACCAGAAATTTCGCCATGACTTTAGCGCTCATACCGTCATGCGGCCGGCAGCGGAATATCCACTTGCTGTCGCTATGCGTCAGGCCGTAGTTGGTGCCGCCCATGAAAAACGGGATTTTTGCTTCGTTGATTGTCGGCGCCAGAGCCTGAATCTGCGTGGAGCGCGTTGGCCCCACGACGGCTACTATCTCGGAATCTTCGAGCAGTTTCTGGAATGCGGCAACAGCGCCGGGGTTGGTGTTCTGGTCGTCTTCAAGGATAATCTGGATTTTGCGCCCGTTGATCCCTCCCGCCGTATTGATTTGCTCAAGGGCGATCTCGGCCCCCTGTTTCTGGTATTTGCCCGCTTCGGCCGCCTCACCCGACATCGGGATGAGCTGGCCGATTTTTATCGGCTTCCCGTCCGCGAAAGCCTGTCCAAAGGTAGCAGCGATGAAGCTCATGGCCGCAACAGCAACGATTACCGCCAAACTCTTACGCATGTCTTCTCCTTTTGATAATAGGGGCCAGAAAGCTTTCCAGGAGCCCGGGCCCAACGGAAATCCAGGCTTAGAAAAGATCCTTAAGCCGTTTGAGACTCCCGTCGTCCCCGAAGGGCAACTCAAAAGCATCACCAAAAACTTCCAGATCCGTCCGGCCCGCCGCCTCCGCGAGAAGAGCCTCGCTTGCCGCAAGCCGGGACAAATGTTTGGTATCGGAAATCCATACCGCACGAACAGTTTCGGGCAACCAGGCGCCCGCGGTTTGAAACCCGGTCTCGACAGCTTCCCTGTCGCTTTCCAGGGCCATCGGAATTTTGGCCAGTTCCGGCCGACTGCTGGTAAGGCAGTTCAGCCACGTGGTCTCATGATTCACCTTGCCCGCCGCTAGACGCGTCGTGTAATCGGCCATGCCTATCCCGATGGCGTTGCCGCATGTGTCCTCCGAGAGATCGAGAAACAGGACGCGTTTTATGGAGGGAGAAGTGCATTCGTCTTCGAAACGGTTCATTATCCTGCCGATTACCTTCGAATCGGCGCCGGTTCCGGATATTTCCTTCCCGATTTCGTCTACGATAAGCACATCGATACGATCCCAGGGAAGCCGAGGTTTGAACGAGCGGCTTTCTGTCAGCAGTTCCGACTCGCGCTCGAAGAGCCTGTTTGCCGGGACCATTTCCAGCCTCCGCAAATTGTTGCAATGGTCTTCGAGAATCGCCACCCCGCCCAAAACGTTCAATTTCTCCAAAATCACCCGTGCCGCGCTGTGCAGAGATCTCTGCATCCCGATGTCGAGGGCCATCCGGTGCATGGATGCCGCCCCGGGCTGGCGCCCAAGCCCGATGACCGCGATCTTTATGAGGCCGGATTCCGTAAAGCCGATGAAATCGGTATGCTCCTTTACGCGATTGACCAGGATAATATGGTCGGCTTCCACCGCCGCCCTGTCGGCATATACCGGCGCGCCGATGTCCGTTGCCCCTATCGGAACCACTTCCCATCCGTCATAAACAGGCGCCCCGGCAGTTTCTTCCGTGATCCCCAAGTGCGACAAAACCGCGACCTGCCCGGCAGCCGTGCCTCCGCCATGGGAACCCATGCCCGGATAAATGAAGGGAGAGCCCCCACAGTCCCGGACGGCTTTCACCAGTCCGGCCAGAACTCCGGGCATGCAGTCGATGCCGCGCGACCCGGCCGTGAGCAGAACCCTGTCGCCGGACCGGATCGCATCGAACAGTCCCGTCCGGTCCAACTCGGCTTTCAGGCTCCTGGTGACGTCCGGCGGTGTTTGATCAGGGAAAAGCTGTTTTACCAATCCGAAATGGGGCAGCCTCATATCGTTCTTTCTGCAGTGCCGCAAAGGCCTTGAAAAATCGAGTCAAAAGGCCTTTCCGGATTGAAATCGGGGTGGTGATTTGATGAACGAAGGAACATACTCTCTTGCCCGGGGGAGCGGTTCTTTCCCTGCCGACAGCCCCCGGCGACTCTGAAGTCTATACGATTCTCCCGCGATTCGAGAGATTCGTTTGGGAGCGGTATGCCACCCGGATAAAAACGTTGAGTTTTGTAATTGAAGTTTTAAAAAGTTCGAATATGTTTGAATGAGCTTGCTTCGATCCATAGATGGAGCAGCTTGGCATCTCTTCCGCTCGGAATTTGGAGTTGGGGAATGAGTTTCAACTTCGCGTGTTGCTTATTTTGTGCTTTTCCCAAACGATGTCAAGCGGAAAATTCGTGATGAGCAGCCGATTCGAAAGACAATTGCCAATTCTTCCGATTGGAGAATAAAGTTCTTGATTTTTTGAACACAAACAAACATATTAGAACAGAGCAGATACAAGCACTGGATGCCCGGCTCCGGATTTCAACCGGCCGCGGCAAATGGGAACGGAACAGAGAAGAAACGAGATATCGATGAACATCTTGTGCATCGGCGATGTGATGATCCCGGGTGCCGATTTCGCCAAAGCCTGCGGCGAACTCCACCTCGCAAACAAATCGATCAGCTCGGATGACTGGGAAAAGAACTGGGATAACCTGCAAAACCGCCGGTTGGTCGTGGAAAAGAAAGGACCGGAAGCTGAACCGGTTCTCCCGCAGATCCTCGATGCGGAGAAGAGTACCGAAATGCTCATGGTCCTGTTTGCCCCGGTTTCCGCGGCGGCCATGGACGCCATGCCGTCGCTTCACCTTATCGGAGCAGCCCGTGCCGGGCAGGAAAACATAGATGTCCCGGCGGCGACCCGGCGCGGAATACTCGTCCACAACATCATGGGCCGCAATGCCCACGCCGTTTCCGACTTTGCGATCGGCCTTCTTCTTTCCGAGGCGCGCAACATCGCAAGGGCTCACCACGCCATAAAGCAGGGCGTCTGGCAGAAAACGTTCGCCAATTCGGATTTCATCCCCGAAATCACCGGCAAGACCCTTGGACTGGTCGGGTTCGGCTATATTGGAAGGCTGGTTGCTCAAAAACTTGCCGGATTCAATCTCGATGTGCTCGTATACGATCCGTTCGTCCCCGAGGAGGCAATCGCCGAATTCAAAGCGAGGAAGGTTTCCAGGGAAGAGCTGTTCAGCCGGGCGGATTTTATCTCCGTTCATGCCAGGCTGACGGAGAGCACCAAAGGAATGATCGGCAGGGATGTCCTCAAGCTGATGAAACCCACGGCAATCCTCATCAATACCGCCAGGGCCGGCTTGATCGATGAAGATTCCCTCTACGAGGCGCTCAGGGAGCACAGGATTGGCGGCGCTGCACTCGATGTGCACGCTTTCGAACCCCTCGGCAAAGAGAGCAGATGGCTCGAACTGGACAATGTCACCCTTACCCCTCACATCGCCGGAACGACGGTGGATGCATTGCGAAATTCGCCATATATCCTGGTCCGCGACATTAACAAACTTTTGGACGGGGCACCCCCCCAGTTTCTTCTCAATCCCGAGGTGCTGGAAAATCCCAGGGCAAAAGAGTGGCTTGCCGCTCTGAAAAGTTAGCTTTTGCCGAGCAAACGGGGTAGTTGTGATTGACGAATCCGAGTTCATCGCCTGCATCGATGTTGGGACGACGGGTTGCAGAACGATCATCTTCTCCACCGCCGGTAAGCTCGTAGCGGAATCGTACGAAGAATACACGAGCATCTTCCTGTCGCCCACCTGGATAGACCACGATCCTTCCACCTGGATCGGCGCGGTCCGAAACACCCTTAAACAGGCGCTGCACCAGTTCCCGGGAGATCCGAAAAATATCGCGGCAATCAGCGTGATCTCTCAGAGGGCCACCTTCGTCCCGGTGGACACAAAGGGAATCCCGCTGGACAACGCCATCCTGTGGCAGGACAAGCGGGCAACCGCACAGGCCGACATCGTGCGCGAGGAACTGGGAGCCGACTGCATATACCGAAAGACGGGACTTCGCATCGATCCATATTTTTCTCTGCCTAAGCTTTTATGGCTCAAGAAAAACAAGCCTAGTGTATTCAAGAGCACGTATAAGCTCCTCACGGTTCACGATCTCATAATCCATTTCCTGACCGGTGAATTCGTCACGGACTGGACCCAGGCATCCAGGACCATGCTGTTTAATATCACCGACCTCCAATGGGACGCGGAGATCTGCGACCGGTTCGAAATCCCGATGGAAATGCTCGCAAAGACAATCCCCCCGGGAACCGTCGTTGGAGGACTGAGACCTTCCCTG
>JAEZHY010000252.1 GCA_023416335.1 Pseudomonadota bacterium
CCCTTGTCCTTCTCGAACTTCACGACTCTTCCCTGATCGACTTTACCGTACTCACAGCCGACTATGAAAGCCAACGGAAGAATCAGCAGGATTGCGATTACAAACTTAGAGTACCTTACCATTATGCGTCTCCCCTTATTTGGATCTCAATCAGGATCGGGAATCAACCAGCCTGCCCGGCAAGACCTGCTTTCCTTGCCGCAACTTCCGCCTTTGCGCCTTGAACCATTTTAACGAAGATGTAAATGGCCAGCGAGCTTACGACAGCCAGAACGACAACCGTCGCAGCGTCATCGCAGAAGCCCTTGATCGACGGTACGTAAGCAGGGATCAGCTTCAGCAAAACAGAGGCGGCACAACCGATTACTGCGCAGCCGAAAGCCACACGGATTCCGTATCCCTTGATGTACTTCGTAGCAACCGTACCCACCTGAGCACCAACCGCGGCGCCGACCAGCATGATCAGTGCTGCAACCAGTTCCGTACGTCCTTTGTAGGTGTAGGTAGCCGCACCGTAAAGGCCGGAAATCATAACTTCAAAAAGGTCCGATCCGACTGCGACGTGCGTCGGGCAGCCTACGATGTAGATGAGCGAAGGCATACGGATAAGACCGCCGCCGATACCGAGGATGCCTGCGAGCCAACCGGTCAAGAAGCTCACGCCGATGGGGAGCCATGCGGAGCAGTAAATACCGGCAACGTTCAGATGGATCATCGGGGGAATTTTGATTTTATGGAATGTCTTGTGCCATTCGAGACCCGTGGCCAGTTTGTCGAGTTCTTTTCCAGACCGCGCGGCTTCTCTTTCCTTTGCCTTGCGTTTGGCAACATCGGCAAATACCATGTAGGTGATCAGGGCGAGCAGGACGATATAAAGCCAGCGGACCACCATTTCAACTCGTCCGATCCTTTCAAGCCACATGATCATCTGTGCCCCGATTTCGAACCCGATGATCGTGCCGAACAGCATTATAAAACCGAGCTTGTAATCCACGTTCCCGAACTTGCCGTGCCGCATGGTGGAAATGAGAGATTTTCCGGCCATGTGCGCAATATCGGTACCGATTGCGAAGGCCATGGGGAAACCGAGAATGTTCAGACCCGGGGTGACCATCCAGGCGCCGCCCATGCCGAAGAAGCCGCCTATGACACCAACACCGATTCCAAGTATGATCAGACCGGGCCAGAAGATCTTAACGCCTGCGATAGGCATCAGAATATATAACCAATCCATGAAAAACCTCCTAAGCGATATAGATTATTGCCTGTCCAATTTTGTTCGGGACTGGTTTTAGTGTTCAGCCAGATCACGATGCTTCAGGTCAATGCCTATCCATGTCATTACGACGTCCGCAATGAGACCGAACATTACGCCCACGAGGGGGATGATGAGGACGGTAAGAAGGGTGAATTCCAGGTGGCTTTCATTGTACATGTTGCCCCACCAGGCCATGATGCCGTCGAGCTTTCTGGTATCTGATACAATCACCATATTTCCGACGGGTCCGCCGCCGCCTGCGGAGGCCAGAGCGGGGAGAAGCAGGGATAGGATCGATGTGAAGCTGAACCATTTAAGAAACCGACTCATTTGCATTACCTCCATCAGATAAAAGTTCAGTACGAAAATCAACAATTGCGTTTGTTACAAATCACCTCCTGTGTAAGAAATTTTTTACAGCTATGTTTTTTGATCGAACGCGATCCCATGTCTTCTGATTCACAAGCTCGTAGCGACAATGAGCAATTTGCATGCCATGCCACAAACCCGACCGGGTAATGATTTGTTTGTCTTTTCACCACCTTGGTTTGAGCCTCACAAATTTGCCGGGCTGTTGCTCGGAAAACTGAAACTAATTTGCGACACTATGAAACCTGAATGTGACACTTTGAAACAAAGACGAGGTTAATTCAGCATTTTGAGAAGCGGTGTCGTTGAATACAAAGGGAGACACGCAGGAATGCGTGTCTTTTCCCAGTGAAGAATTCAACTCTCTTGCGGCAGGGAGTTCCGGGAAAAATCGTCGATGAGCTTTCGGAGCGAGTTGACCATGATCGGCTTGATAAAATAGCCTGTGGCGCCCATTTCAAGGGCTTTCTTCACGTGGTCTTTCTGATTGAGATACGCATCCACTATTACTTCCGTCTTACAATCCATGCTTCGAATTGCCTCAAGAAGGAGGAAATGGTCCTGCTGAAGGGTTGAGAAATCTGCCAGCAAAAAGCTGAACGGAATCTCGGAAAGGAGAGTGCCGGCTTCCTGCGGAGTCTGTACCCAGTAGCATTTGCAGCTTTGGGCGTGTGTTTCCAGGGCACGCGAAAAAAGCTCTGCGGTGTCCCTTTCCGGATCCAATATCAGTATATTCTTGCGATTCTTATCATCCATCCTTTGATGCTCCGTCCCGAGCCACTCTAGAGCATGCGGCATTACAATCGTGATCGATTACCGTGAAGAGTCAAAAGCCGTTGCAGAAGGCCAAAAACCCCAAAGACTCTTCAATCGACCAGGAACATGATACAAAGTCCATGCCAGGATGGAATCTACTGTTACATGCCGATGGACAGGTTCTCAGGAACCCCTCGAATCGTCCTGCATTTCCCTGCAGACGGGCAACATGATTTTAAAGGTGGTACCAGAGATGTTTGGAGCTTCTTCTTCGCTGACGCTTTCACATTCTATCGTGCCGCCGAACTTCGTGATTATCCCGTAGCTGACCGATAGTCCGAGTCCGGTACCTTCGCCGACTTTTTTCGTCGTAAAGAACGGATCGAAAATCTTGCTCAGGTATTCGCGCTTTATGCCGCAGCCGGTGTCGGAGACGGTTACCTCCACGGTTTCCCGCAACGTGGTGCTCATGCGGGATACGATAGTGAGAACACCTTTTCCGTTCATCGCCTGGACGCCGTTATTGATCAGATTGAGAAAAACCTGCTGGAGACCTCTGGAATCCCCGCGCACCAGGGGCAAATCCTCGGCAAGTGAAATCACAACCCTGATGTTGTTCATGTCCAGCGTATGCTGCACAACCGAGACGATGGAATCGATATTTTCGTTCAGTTTGCAGCATGTCTCGCTTTCCTCACTTATTCGCGCAAAACTCAGCAGCCTTTCAACGATGCTTTTGCAGTGCAGACCGTGCCGCTCTATCGTTTTCAGGTCATTATGTTCCATAGTCCCGGGTTCGATCTTTTCGAGCAGGAGGTCACAGAACCCGAGCATGATCCCGATGGGATTGTTGATTTCATGTGCGACTCCGGCGGCCATGGTCCCGAGTGAAGCAAGTTTTTCCGTATTGATCAACTGCCGCTCGATATTCTTTCTTTCCGTAATATCCCTGGCAATGCCGAGCGCGATATCGGCACCGCCATCTCCCTTCATCGGGATGTATTGAATGTTGAACCAGAAGTTGCCGGCCGGAACGCTCAGGAGCGCCTCTATTTTCTGGCCTTTGCCGGTCTTACCCGCTTCTCGGATGCAATCGAGCTGCTCATAGACCTGTTCACGGGGCAAAAATCGATAGAGGCTCTGCCCGTTCAACCCTCCGGGTCCCCCGCGGAAAAGTCTTGCCATATGCTGATTGGAAGTGAGGATCACTCCGTTCCCATCTATCGTAAAAATGAGATCCTCAGCGCTCTCGACAAGGGAGCGGTACATCATCTCGGAGCGTTCCAGTTCGTCGGCATACTTTCGAATATCATCGGTTTTCAGAGCCACCTCGTGCTCGAGGAGCGTGGACCATCGCAATTCATAAAGAACAACGACGAGACTTCCCATGCAGATTATAACGACTACAAGGGCCTGCAGCAGGAACTGCCGGGTATACACGGCATCGATGACCGATTCGACTTCCGACACGGGTGCAACCACAGCCACGGACCATGTGTAGTTGACGTACGGCCCCTGGATGCGCACCGGGGTGAATGCAATCAGTTTTTCCATCGTCTCGATTACGTCCCTGTGCCAGCCCGATATGTACGACCCCGTACCCTCCCGGCCCCGCAACATCTCTTCCCGCTGGATTTCGTTGATTTTGGCAAAGTTGAGCTTCGGATTTCTATTGGACCGGGCATCGAAGGCATTTTCACCGATAAAAGAGGCCTCGGGATGGTAAATGAAATTGCCGTACGTATCCAGCACCCAGGCATACCCGGTCTTGCCGGAGCGGATGGAAGGCATGATGTCCTGGAACAAATGAGACATATTGAGAGTCAATCGGAGATAGCCGGAAAAGCCCCGCGATGGGTGAGGATGAGCCGAATTGGACGCTTCCTCGTAGGTGGGCGTGATCAGGTCGAATACAAGAGTCCCTTTCTCTTTGGATGGCTCTTTGGGGCGCAACGGCGTTCCCATTGTCTTTCCACGATTGACCGGATCTGAGGCCCAGGAGAGATAGGCCCCCGCTTCCTGCTGCACTATCCCCTGATTGCGGATTCCAATCCCCTGTTCGCTCGCAGTCAAAATGGTCGTTCCTTCACGGTCTACTCTGCGTATGGATACGATGTTGTTGCTGTTCAGGACGGGCAGTGTCGAAAGGAGCAGGACC
The DNA here is from genome assembly GCA_023416335.1 of Pseudomonadota bacterium. The sequence continues at coordinate 4,542 of JAEZHY010000252.1, forward strand.
TCGTAGCTGTCCGGATCGCAATACTGTATGGCCGGAAGTGAATTTAAAAGAAGCAGGTCGGCAATGGTGTCGTTTATGTTGGCTTCGATTCTCTGGGCAGTCATCTTTGCGAGCACCAGTTGTTGCTCGTTGAACTGGTCTCTCAAAACGTCTTTCATGTACCTTGCGGTGGAAATGGCCAGCCAGGAGGCGCCGGCGACGAGAACGAGCGTGATGATTCCAAGCACTCTCAAGATTTTCGGACGGTCTATCCGTGATTTCTGTCCCACTTTTGCAACCTGCCGTGAAAGTTCAAATCAGTGTGCGGTAAACTGAAACTTTTAAATGACATTTTGATTGACTTGACGTCAACAACAGAGTGAAAATCACCTCTAATGTTAACTCCAGGATAAAGGAACGACCCGCATGTCTGCAATTCTGGTTATCGACGACGAGCAGGATATGCTCGCTCTTCTCCGCAGAATTATATCGGATAAGACCTCTTATGAAGTGAGCGTCCTCGACGACCCGCTCAAACTGACCAGTTTACTCCAGACGCGGACATTCGACGTCGTTCTGACCGATCTCAAGATGCCGGGAAAAAGCGGAATACAGGTTCTCGAAGAGATCAAGCAGAAGAGCCCTCAAACTGCCGTTGTCATAATGACGGCCTACGGCACAATCGACTCTGCGCTGGATGCAACCCGAAAGGGTGCTTTCGATTACATTACGAAGCCGTTCCGAAAGGAAAGAATTCTACGCGTGATCGAACAGGCACTAAATTGGCAACAGCTCCAGAATGAGAATATCTATCTTAGGCAAAAACTGGAAGAGAAATCGATATTCCCCACCCTGGTCGGATCGAGTCCGGCGATGCGCTCCCTGCTCACCCAGATAGAAAAAGTGGCGAAAACTTCCGCCACGGTGCTGATTACCGGGGAAAGCGGCACCGGCAAAGAACTGGTCGCACGCGCCGTTCATTCCCACAGCTTGAGAAAAGACAAGCTCTTTATTCCGATCGACTGCAGCACCATCCCAGAATCAATCATCGAGAGCGAACTTTTCGGGCACATCAGGGGTTCGTTCACCGGGGCAATAAAGGACAAGAAGGGGCTGGTTGAAGAAGCCAACCACGGGACACTATTCCTCGACGAGATAGGGGACCTGAATCCGGCCATGCAGGTGAAACTTCTCCGACTCCTGCAGGAAGGTGAATTCAAAGTGGTCGGCTCCAATACTATCCGCAAGGTCGATATTCGTTTCCTGGCTGCAACCAATCAGAATTTGAAAGAAAAGATAAAACGGGGCGAGTTCAGGGAAGACCTCTTCTATCGCCTGAATGTCATAAACATTCAACTCCCGCCGCTCAGGGATAGAAGGGAAGATATCACTCTCCTGCTGGCCCATTTTCTGGATAAGTACAACAAACTGCACGGCAAAGCCGTCAAACGAATCTCGGAAGGCGCGATGGCCTATATTCACGGAAGGGAGTGGCCGGGAAATGTTCGAGAATTGGAGAACGTTACCGAAAGAGCCGTAATAATGGCTTCCGCTGATGTTCTGGAGATCGGAGATCTCGGGTTTCAGGAGCCGGTATGTCAGCCGGTTGCGCCCGTGGAGGGCGGCGACGGAGAGGATCTTTTCGCGCTTCCCTTCAAGGAAGCCAAAAACATACTTCTTGAAAATTTTCAGGCTCAGTATATCTCGAAAGTGCTCACCCGCAACGAAGGTAATGTGTCTCAGGCGGCAAAGCAATCAGGACTGAAGAGGCAATATCTCCACAGGCTGATGCGGGAAACGAACCTGGACTCGAAAGCGTTCAAGAAGCATCAGTCGGACTAGCCTGGGATTTTCGCTTTGCTCTGGCCAGTTTCCTTTCCCAGGCCGATTCTATCTTGCCCACGAGTTCGTCTATCGGACACGGCTTCAACAGATATTCAAATCCGCCAAGTTTCATAATTTCCACCGCCGCGTCCACGGATGCGTGTCCGGTGAGGATTATCACCTCGATTTCCGGATACTCCTTCTTGATTCCGGCCAGGGCTTCGATACCGCTCATTTCGGGCATCTTGACGTCCAGAAGGACAACGTCATACGAATCCCGGGCAATTTCCGAAAACGCATCGGCCGCACTGCCCACCTCGGAAGCATCGATTCCCTTCACGGTCAGCAGCTTGCGCAAAGTTGTCCGGAATCGCTCCTCATCGTCGACAATGAGTACTTTCGGTTTCATATCGCACTCTCTTTTCCCTGTGAAGTGAAGAGAAAGGGGAGACGTACGGCAAAGACGGCGCCCTTTCCCGGTTCACTTTCGACCGTTATTCTCCCCCCGAGCCTGACTATGATCCCGTGGCAGATTGAAAGGCCAAGCCCAGTACCTTTTCCAGGGGGTTTGGTCGTAAAAAAGGGATCGAATATTTTTGTCAGATCTTTCTCCTGTATGCCGCACCCGGTATCGCTGATTACGATTTCGATCCAACCGTTCTCGGGGATTCGCGTCTTTATGCTGATTGTTCCATCCCGTCCGATTGCATAGGCAGCATTGTTCAGCAGGTTCAACAAAACCTGACGCAAAAGAGGAGGATCGGTGAGCACGGGCGGCAAGTCCTTCCGATAGTTCCTGGCTATTCCGATACCCTTTTGCGTTGCTTCCCTTTCAACAAGTCTGGCCATGTCCTCAATTATCTTGTTGATGTCGGCGGCCTGGATCAGGGGCTCCTTCTTGCGCGCGAAGTCCAGCAGTTTATGGGTGATCTCCCGGCAGCGTTCCATCTGGTTCGCGATTTCCCTGAGCGAATCCTTGAGTTCTCCAAAACTCTTTGTATCGTTCTTCTCATCTTGCACCTGGTACCGTGCCCATTCAATCTCCTGGGCGATAATCGCAAGCGGATTATTGATCTCGTGGGCAATGCCCGCGGATAGTTCGCCGATCGAGGCAAGCTTCTGCGATTGAATGAGTTGTTCGTCGAGAAAGCATTTCTGCTCCCTGGCACGGGCAACCTGATGAGAGAGGGTCCAGACGGAAACGGAGCTGAAAAATCCGACGGCAAGTACCGCCAAAGCTGAAACGGCCCCGTCGATAATCCAGAGCGGAACAGCGATCAGCACGACCAATACTGGAAGAGCAATAAGATGTGTTCGCGGTCCGGAGATTAATTGAGTAGCAGTCATATTTTCTGTTTCCCAGTCAACGGTGACCGGTAGTGAATTCCGGAACCTTTAGGCTTTACGGATTCTCTCTTCGTGAAGCATTTTCCGCTCGCCGGCCTGATTGATTTTCTCGAACAGTTCTTCGAAATCAGCAGGTTTTATAATGTAGTCGAAAGCTCCCAGCCTCATACCCTGCACACCCGACTCAACGGATGCGTGCCCGGTAAGTATAATGACCTCGGTCAGGCTGTTGCGTTTCTTCATTTCCTTCAGGGTTTCGAGCCCGTCCATTCCAGGCATTCGCATATCCAGAACGGCAACGTCAAACGTTTCCTTCGCGATTACGGAGAGGGCCTCCTCCCCGCTGCCCACCCCGGTCACCTCGATCTCGCGTTTTTTCAGCCGCTTGACGACTGTTTCCAGAAAATCCGGCTCGTCATCCACAACCAACACTTTGAGTTTTTGCATGTTGCCTGCTTTCCAGAATTTCATTTGTTTCCTGATAATGGGAGAGGATAGAGAATCAGCCGGATCAGAGCTTTTCCTGATTTTTCAATGGTAGATAGATCGTGAAAGTGGTGCCTTTCCCGACTTCGCTTGCCACCAGAATCCTGCCTCCGAGCTTTTCTATAATGCTGTAACTGATCGAAAGGCCCAGGCCGGTTCCCATTCCGTACTCCTTGGTGGTGAAAAACGGATCGAAAATCTTGTTGATCACTTCATCGGGAATACCCGGACCATTGTCGGAAATACTCACCATGAGCTCACCTTCTCTGAAGGCGGTCCTGATGGAGATAACGCCGGATTTCCCGATGGCGTCGATTGCATTGTTGACGATGTTCAAAACAACCTGCTGCAACTGTGAAGAGTCGCTGACAGTAGACGGAAGGTTCGGATCCAGTTCGGTCCGGATCTCGATATTCCGGTAATGCGCCTCATTGACGAGAAAGTCGATTGTCTCGGAAAGCAGCCTGTTGAGATCGACCTGCTCATGGACGGGCTCCATTCTCCTGGCGAAGCCGAGCAGTCTGTGAGTAACCTTTTTTGCCCTGTCCACATGGTAATCGATCTTTCGCACAGCGTCGTCGAATTCAGTAAAGTTCTCGCTTTTGGAGACATCCTCTTCGGACAGAAGGTCCCGGATCCAGCCGACTTTTTCCTTTATTACGGCGAGCGGATTATTAACCTCATGCGCGATACCGGCCGCCAATTTTCCCAGAGCGGCCATTTTGCTGGACTGCATGAGGCTGGCGTCGAGCATCGCCTTTTCCCGGTCGCTCTTCACCATCTGGCGCACCATTCCTCTTGCGATCAGAAGCGTTCCGAGAGCGATCACAATCACACCGCCCGTCACGATCAGGATGGCAAAGAGTCTGGCACGGAACATGGGCATGAGGTTTTCGAGAGGCTCTTCCCTGATTACGAGCAGCCACTCCTTATTTTTGAGCCAGGTGAGTCCCACCAGCGCTTTCTCTTCATCCAGCACCATCTCTTCCACAAGTGTACCGGAAAATCTCGGAAAAGCGGGATATGCAGCCTTGGTGAGAAGCTCGCCGCCGAATCGAGGCGAGGTCTGCAGGATATTCTGGCCGTTGAGTACGAATGCGTCACCCCGCACCCCCACCTGAGCCGCCTTGACCATGGCATTGAAAATATCCGTGTCAATCGTCGCCCGGAGAATCCAGCTTCGGTCCCCTTCCCTTCTCATTATCGCAATAATGAAATGGGGAAATCTCCGAAACCCGGTAAACACATCGCTTACGTATGTCCCGCGGAGCATGGTTTCATGAAACCACTCTTCGTTTTTGTAATTCAGCCCCTTCAATTGATAGGGGCCGACGTAGGCGACATGCTCCCCGTCACGATCGATAATCCCGATGTCCACGTATGACTTGGAGCGCATCTGCAGCAGAGTGAATACCCGGTTCAGATATTCCTCGTTTTTGAGCTGATCGAACGAATGGGTGTAAACGAGGGTATTGAGCTGTGAAATGCGCTCGTCCAGGAACAGGTCAATCGCACTTCCGCGATTTTCGGCAAGGGTCCTCAGGCTCTCCATTACCCTTGCCTTGTAAATGCCGGCAAACTGGTAATATATCCCGAAACCCGCCACCAGAAGCGGGATGAGAGCGAAGCACAGTGTGGTAGCAAAGATCCTGCGATAAAGTTTGCCGTAGCTGCCGTTGCCGTCCAATGAATGACCCTGCTGTGGAAGAGAGAAATCGTTAACGCCAAACCCGGCTTCGACGACGCTCCGCAATTCTCATCAAAGCCCTGCCGTCCTCCTGGCATCCAGCGGTTTATTATCGTGGGAACAGCCCAGAATTTCCAGACTTTTTAAGCCAAAATCCGTCAATTCCACGTCTTTCAAAGAAGTACGAAGTAGATGTCCCCCAGTATTGCAGTTCAAATGGCGCTAAGCTTCAAAGAGGGATGCAAAGCCACCCGAAAAGAGAACGGGCAGCCGTGGTGGGGCGCCCCTGTTCGGCCATTCACTTTTAAGCACTACGTCGGTTCCAGGCAGCAATCCTGCACGAATCCGTTCACGATTCCCAGATCGGTGAGGGCTGCGAAGGCCTCCTGGTATTCCTCTTCGGTGACCTTTCTGTCGAAAGGCGGGGTCGATGGTCCTTTGTGCGCCGGGAAATATTGATCCATGAGGCTGACCCAGACCTCCGTTCCCATTTCTCGCGACAGAAACGCCATGCATTCCGGGGTCCCGGCCAGACCTTCCGGAAGAACCATATGCCGCACGATCATTCCCCGGCAGGCGATTCCGTTGGAATCCGTACGAACGGGTCCGACCTGCCTCCACATCTCCAGAAGCGCCTCGCGGTTCCGCTGCACATAGTCGGCAGCCCCCGAGTAAGCCTTCGCGACAGCCGACTCGGAATACTTTATGTCCGGAAGAAATATATCTATTATTCCATTTAACAGAGCGAGGGTTTCGAGGGATTCATATCCGCTCGAGTTATAGACGATTGGAATTTGAAGGCCCTGAGGAACGGCAATCGCCAGGGATCGCACAAATGCGGCAACCTGGTGCGTGGGCGTAACCAGGTTTATGTTGTGGGCTCCCTTGCGCTGGAGTTCAAGCATTCCGGCAGCCAGATCCTCGGCACTCATTCGGCGGCCAACCCCCATCTGGCTGATGGGGTAGTTCTGGCAGAAAATGCATCTGAGGGTGCATCCGGAAAAAAAAACCGTCCCCGATCCCCTGCTCCCGGATATAGGAGGTTCTTCCCACGGGTGCATGTTTATGGCGGCGATCGTGGGTGCCGCATCGATACCGCAGTATCCCTTATTTCCGCTTAAACGGTCAACCCCGCATTCCCGTGGGCACAGATCGCAATTACGCAGCTTCGCCTCGAGCGCTTCGGCCCGTCGCAACAGTTCGCCGGATTGAAAAAGGCCGATATAACCCGGCCTTTTCACTTCCATATCGTCATCCGAAATCCGCTCTGCGGATTCAGAACATTCAATTTGCATTTTCCCCATCAATCGTCTTACACGCACCTCAGAGGCGTTCTGCCCAATGTCCGCCGTCCCACACGCCCACAATTTTGCCGGATTCCGACACGTTGTAGCCTCCCATAGAAGAGACCATCCGGCGAAATGAATCAGACACAATTATATCCAGCACCATTTGAATCTTGAAATCTCCCCAGGCACTCTCCGGGATGACCAGATCGTATCGCTCTTCGGCAACGGGAATAAAATCGAGATCCAGGGCCCTGGCGGAAGAGTAAATCGCCATCCCGGCGTCTGCCCTGCCGCTCATGACATTGACCGCAACGGCCATGTGAGTGAATTCTTCCTGGTCGTATCCGGCGATGCCGTCCGGACTGATTCCCCGCTGCTGCAAAGCGTAGTCGAAAAGTACACGGGTCCCGGAACCAGCCTGGCGGTTAACAAAAGAAACATCCTCACGCAACAGGTCTTCGATTCCCTTGATTCCTTTCGGGTTCCCCTTCCCGATGAGCAAACCCTGCTGCCGCATGGCGAGTTGGACCAGCCGGAGGGGCGTCCCCTGAAGATATCGCTCGATGTAAGAGTAATTATACTCTCCGGTTTCCGAATCCAGAAGGTGGGACCCGGAAAAATGGGTCTGTTTGCGCCGAATCGCCAGAAGTCCACCGAGTGATCCGACGTTGCTGGATGAGAGGTGCACTCTACTGTCGCGGCCTTTTATCTCATTTGCAATTACATCGATAGTATTGTCGTGACTCCCAATCATGATGAGTGTGAAGTCGAGCTGATCGCGTGGCCTGAGCAGCCTTACCTGCACTTCGGCGCCTTCGTCGATTCCTTCCTGCTCCTGTGGGATCTGGAGTATGCCGTCCGCCCTGGTCAGGGAGGTGATTATGCCCGCCCCTCTCTGGATGGGCATGGCGACCAGTTTTCCCTCGACCCTGCCTAGGATCACACGCGCAAATTCCTCAAGGCCGAGCTTGGAGGGCATTTTGCGCCCCATATAGGCAGCAGCCGATTCGAAAGCAGGTGCGTCCATCCCCTGCATTGAATAGAGCAGAGGTCTGACGAACTGTTCGAAGGCCATGATCGCCGACACCGAATATCCCGGGACCCCGACCACGGGTTTGCCCTTAACGACACCAAGGATCACGGGCTTTCCCGGCATCATGGTAACGCCGTGCACGAGCACCTCTCCGAGTTCGTCGATGATTGCCGACGTAAAATCCTCGGACCCCGCTGAAGACCCGGCATTTATAAGGACCAGGTCGGAGGCGGATTCGACGCCCCTTTGCACCGCGGCTTTGATGGTCTCGTAATCATCCGCCACGATATCCTGCAAAGAAGGTTCCGCGTCGCATTCCAGCACGAGCCCTGAAAGGATCGTTCCGTTAAATTCCACGATCTCGCCGGGTGCGGCTTGCGCAGCGCGCCTGGCGGGTATCAGTTCGGTTCCGGTCGGCTGGATGAAGACCCGAGGTTTTGAAAAAACGGAGACGTTCAGAATTCCCGATGCCAGCAGGGAACCGACATCCGCGGGGCTCAGCCGGGTTTGCTGAGGCAGCAGCAGTTCGCCCGCGACAATATCCTCGCCAACTTTTCTTACATGCTGCCAAGGAAAAGCTGCAGACCGGATCTCTATCTCAGAAGGAGAAGGACTGTCGACATTTTCGATCATGATGACCGAGTCTGTACCGGGTGGAAGGGGATCCCCCGTATCGACGGCAAAAGCGTTCGTCCCGATCCGTAGTCGAAGAGGCGCCATATCGCTCGCGCCGAACGTATCGCGTGCAAGCACGGCATATCCGTCCATGGCCGAGCCGTGATAATGCGGGACCGATCGTTGCGCAACGACCGGCCTGGAAGTCACACGGTGGAGGCCATCCGGCGCAGGCACTTCCTCCTCAGCCGTTCTGATGCCGGAGTGTCTGCTCATCCAGACTTGGCGAGCCTCATTCAGGGTCTTCATCTTGAGGTAGATGTTTCTTTTCGGCCTCTCCATCGAACTATTGCCTCCCGCCTCAATAACCAGGACTAATCCACGGATGGACTTCCACTCGGTGCCATCAGCGTCTCTTAAACCCGAAACGGCTGAAAAACTCGCCCCTGAACCGGCGTGCAGTCGCGAGATTTACTTCGCCGATCGAAACCTGTTCGAGTTCATCCAGTTCTGTATGAACCCAGTTTTCAATGGTATCCAACCCTCTGACCCATCTTTGGAAGTCATCCTTGTCGAGCATTTTCGGAGGTTGAATTATAAAGCTGCCGCCGCCAAACTGATGGACCCGCCTGTTTTCAAAAAGAGCATTGTAATCGGCGGTATTGGCACCCACGATGGGAATAAAATTCTCCAGGGCCCGGACCAATGCGCCGGTTTTCCAGTGGCCGCGAAGAACGGGGAATATACATGGATTGAAGATTATATCAGCCCCCTGGTCCGCAAGCTGTCGTCCCGATTCGGGCTGCCCCCAGAGATCGATGCAGACGGGCATGCCGATCTTGCCGAAGTCGGTCGAAAATGCCCGAAAGATCCCATCTCCCGGCGAGATTCCGAGCTTCTCACGCTCGAGCGCTCCGATATTGAACTTGCGCTGCCGGCCCGCAATCCTTCCCGTCCGGCCGAAAAGAGTGGCGGTGTTGTACCTGTTCCCCCCCTCTTCCTCGACCATACCGGCGATGATGTATGTATTGAACTTGCGCGCCGCGGCTCCGATTTCTCTTTCACCCAGATATGGGAAATACTCAGGAAAAAGGATCAGGTCGAGTTCTTCGCCCCGGCAGCGTTCCATCAACTGCAAAGCGTGCCCGATATTGCGGGGGTCATCGAAAGCAGGATACGGCTTCGGCTGAATAATTGCGATTCGTATGGTATCTTTCATCAGGTTTCCTGTAGGGTTAGTGATTCAAGGCCAGGCGCGCCAGGTAAGGAAAGTGGTCTGACGGATAGCGATCCTGCGGCCCGTGGTCACGGATGACCAGCGCATCCGCCACATCGAATTCGGGTGTCACGAAAATCCAGTCCATCCTGAACACCTGGGGTATGCCCTGGAACTTGTGATACGTTATTCCGCTTTCATCTTCGAACTTCCTGAGGACTTGCCATGTATCGAGCATTCCGCTGCCGGTAATTACTTTATGAACTTCCGAAAGCGGCCGGTCGTTGAAGTCCCCCATCAATATCCGGGGGCAATCCTGATCGGACAGCCATTCGCAGGCTATCCTCGCCTGCTGCTTCCTGGCTTCGACACCGATGTTGTCGAGGTGCGTCACTGCGGCGCAGATATTCCTGCCGGAAGCCAATTCATGGAAGAATCCGTAGCTGATCATTCGCGGGTATGCGCTGTCCCAGCCAATGCTCCTGTGGACCTGCGGCGTTTCCGAAAGCCAGAACTCACCCCCACGAAGAGGAATCAGCCTGTCTTTCCTGTAAAAGAGAGAGCAATACTGGCAGTCTTCCTCCCACAGCCTTTCGGGGGCGAGAAGTTCGTAGCCTGCAAGGTTTTCCTGAAGATATCGGAGCTGCCCGGTCGTGCCCTCCTGAGTACCCAGAACCGAGGGAGCGTAATCGGAAATCAGCCCGGTTACAATCTCTTTACGGTTATCCCACGAATTCTTCCCGTCGAAGTCATTCTGGAATCGCAGGTTGAACGTCATCACCAGCATATGGCAGCCCCCCTGATCCGTATCATGAAAGCGTAATGTAAGGCCCCTGCAGGAGCTCAGCTTCTCTTTTTATCTTTAAACGGGCTCTTGAATCAATGGGGTTCTAATGGTATTTACAAACAGAATGCGTTGAGGCATTTTTTGTGAATGTTTTCTCGTATGTCATCTCGCCGGAGTGCATGAAATCCGCGTGCAGTTCGCCGATTCTTATTGCTTTTTCTCTTGACAAGAGTCACTATTCTCGTTTAAGTGGTTGCACATTTTGTGAAAATTACCTTTTGCTCCGCTGTACCCTTTGTAACTTAAGTCACGAGAAGGGCCTGCTCATTTTTGCATAATGAGCACAACTTCACTGATTTCATTTATTCATTTCAGGGGATTACCGAGGCTGTCCTATGAAAGAAAAGAACGGTAGCGCTTCCGGAAACAAAGCACTGGGAATGGTCATTTTTTTGGTGGGCTTTATCGGAGCCCTGGTCGTCGGCTGGGTGGTTTTTCCGAACCTGCTCTATTCACAGAAAGCCCAACCGATTAATTTCAGCCATGTCGCCCACCAGGACAGCGACTGCGAATCCTGCCACTCCTTCCGCACCGACGGGACCTACACAGGCATTCCAAAAATCGACAAATGCAAGGAATGTCACGAATCTGCGCAGGGCAACACGGAATCTGAACGCATCCTCGTGGAAGAATACGTTCAGAACGACAAGGAAGTTCCGTGGAAGGTCTACACCTGGCAACCCGACAACGTTTTCTTCTCGCATGCTCCGCACAAGGGCCAGGGACTTGAGTGTACCAGATGCCACCGCGATGTCTCCAAGGAAGAGAAGCTTCCCGTATACAGAGAGAACCTGATTACAGGGTACAGCAAGTCCACGATGAAGATGACCGAATGCGAAGAGTGTCACGCTCAGAAAGGCGCTTCGAACAACTGCGAGATATGTCATAAGTAGTGCTTAATGGCCTAAATATGATGATTGATCATAAATCCGGCATTTGATGAGAGGTAGATGGAATGAAATTGGGTCGGAGAGCTTTCTTACAATTTGCTGCAGGAGCAGTGGGTGGAACATTGCTCTCGCCACTGCCATGGCAATTGGCCGGCGATTCGGCAAGGTGGTCCCAGAACTGGTCATGGCGGGCTTCTCCCGAGCGAGGGGAGATTACCAACGTCCCGTCCGTCTGTACGATGTGCGAAGGCGGCTGCGGGATTCAGGCTCGCCTCGTCAACGGACATCGTGCCATTCTGCTTGAAGGGAATGCCGCAAATCCAGTCAACGCGGGCGGAATTTGCGCTCTTGGTGCTTCAGGGTTGCAGTTTCTTTATGCTCCCTATCGGATCACTCAGCCGATGAAGCAGACCAAGGGTCGCGGCAACATTTCCGGGTTCCAGCCAATCTCCTGGGAAGACGCACTGGCCGAACTCGGGAAGAAGATGGCCACGATGCGAAGTGAGGGCAAAGCCCAGGCGGTTGCCTGTCTGACTTCCTCCAGGCGCAGCAGCATGGATGATCTCTGGCTGCAGTTCCTCACTGCCTTTGGATCCCCCAATTTCTTTAAGATGCCTTCTCAGGCGGACGGGCTCTCCGTGGCCGCCTTCCTGACCACAGGAAACGGCTTGCCGCTTACTTTCGCCCTCGAAAACGCCGACTATGTTCTGAGTTTCGGATCGAATCTGCTGGAGGACAATTCCGCACCGAATCGCGCATACACTGCAATGCGGCTGTGGGGCGGCAGTTCATCCAAGCTTGTGCAGGTTGAGTCCCGTTGCTCGATTACGGCATCCAAGGCGGACCAATGGATTGCCGTCATTCCGGGTAGTGAAGCCGCACTCGCAATGGGCATCGCACACCTTATGATAGCGGGCGGAAATTACGACTCCGATTTCGTGAAGAACAACGTTTTCGGTTTCGAGGACTGGACGGACGCCTCCGGTAAAAAACGCCAGGGCTTCCAGTCTCTGGCCACTTCGCCCGCGTATTCCCCTGAGGAAACGGCAAAGAAAACGGGACTCGATCCGGTAAAGGTTCGCGAACTCGCCAAAGAATTTGCCGCCGGCAAAAAGGCATTGGCCGTCTGGGGAATCGGCAGGCCCGATACGCCGAACAACAGCTACAATCAGCTGGCATTTGTCGCCCTGAACGCGCTCAAAGGCAACTTCAAGACGGGCGGCCTGGTAAATATAGCGTCCGATGCGCCTCTGGCCGAACTGCCGCAGGTCCAGAAGGATGCAATCGGCGAAAGAGGCCTGCAGCAACAGCGTCTGGACCTGGCAAAGGGCAAGAACTTCCCCGTGCCGCAGAACGGTCTCTACGGTTTTCTCGACAGCATCGCATCCGGTCCGAAATATCCCGTTGAAATGCTCTTCATCCACGAGGCAAATCCTGCGCACAGTCTGTCTGAAAACAAGCTGTTCATGACCGCGCTCGAAAAGATCGGGACCGTTGTCTCGATGTCCTCTTTCATGGACGAAACCGCGTTTCAGGCCGACCTCATTCTGCCCAACCACACGTCTTTCGAACGGTTTGACGACGTGAAGGGAATTCCCGGCGCTCCTTTTTCATACTACGCCGTATCAGCTCCGGTCCTAAAGCCCCAGGCAAAGACCAAACACTCCGGCGAAGTGCTCATCGCTCTGGCGGGCAGCATCGGCGGAAACGTTGCCGCGGCCCTGCCCTGGAAGACTTACGAAGACTATCTGAAGTTCCGGGTAAACGGAATCGCGGAAGCTCAAAAGGGAGCTGTTGCGGACAAGGGAACCAATCTCTCGAAGCTTGCAGCCGGATCCGTCAGTGCCAACTTCAAAGACGGAGCGGATCTTTGGAAGAAACTCAAAGCGGGTGCTCCCTGGTACGATGCTCCCGCCGAGATGCCGCTCAAGAGTGCATCCGGAAAACTCGAACTGGCTTGCCAGGCCATAGGAGAAAAAGGCGGCGCGGCTGCCGACGATCAGATGTATCTGCCGCACTTCGCCCCTCTGAAACTCTCGGGCAACGAGAGCGAATTTCCGTATATGCTCGTCAGTTACTCCGCCGGATATCTCAGCAGCGGCTACCTGGCCAATCCGCCGTTCATGAACAAACTGATTCCCGACTACGTACTCCGGGAAAACGATGTCTTCGTGGATGTGCATCCGCAGACTGCAAAGGCCCTGAACCTGGCCCAGGGGGATCGGGCATCCCTTTCCACGACCCAGGGTGAAGGCGCGGTGCGGATCAATGTGACTCAGGCGGCTCGCCCGGGTGTTATTTACCTGCCCAAGGGCCTGGGACACAAGGGATATGACGAGTACATCCAAAATAAGGGAATAAATGCGAACAGTCTGATGGAAGTCCAGTTGGATCCCGTGAGCGGCATGGGAACCGTCTGGGCAACCCGCGCTCAACTGCGTCGCGTGTAAGGGGGTAATCTGTGAGCGATAAAGGACATGCGCAAAGCGGTGTTCGTTTTGGAATGGCGATCGATCTGGACAAGTGTACCGGCTGCGGAGCCTGCAGTGTAGCATGCCAGGCCGAAAACAATATTTCTTTCAAGCCGGATGAATCGGACAAGCTCCGTTCCATCACATGGATGGAAATCTTTCCGCTGAACAACGGGAAGGATTACCCGGACTACCGGCATGCTTTTCTGCCTCGTCCGTGCATGCATTGCGATTCGCCGCATCATTCCCCTTGCACCTTCGTCTGCCCGGTCAACGCAACGACCCGCGATGAAGACAACGGGATCGTCACCCACATCTATCCCCGGTGCATCGGCTGCAGGTACTGTATAGTTGCCTGCCCCTACCATGCCAGGGATTTCAACTGGTGGGACCCCAAGTGGCCCAACCCGATGGAATCGATGCTGAGCCCCGAGGTGAGCACCAGGATGCGCGGTGTGGTCGAGAAGTGCACATTCTGCCACCAGAGGCTTCTCAAGGCCCGATCCAAGGCCTACGTGGACGGCACCGATCCTAATAAAGCGTCCTATACGACTGCATGCGCCGATGCCTGCCCCACGAAGGCAATAGTCTTCGGCAACCTGCACGATGAAAACTCCGAGGTTGCAAAACTGGCTAAAGATCCTCGCGCATTCCGGGTACTCGAAAAACTGCACACGGAGCCCAAGGTCTATTATCTCAGCAAACATGACTGGATAAAGAAACTTGCGGATAATTCCGTAAAATGATCGATCATAGTGAGCCGAATTTGGTTTCCTTGTTTACGAGGGGTTGAGAATGGATAGAGCATTAATTCCAGAAGGGTTGAAGCGCTGCCCGCTTCCGATTTTCGCAGTCTGGGTATTGCTCCTGGTCGGAGTTATCGGTTGGGGCGTCATGGCTGGAGCAGTGGTGCTCTTTAAAGCCATGAACGTGACCGGTCTGAACGACTACTTCGGCTTCGGGGCATATATTACGGCCGACCTTGCCATCATCGCGCTCGGCGCCGGAGCGTTCTTCTCCGGATTCCTGTATTACGGGCTTTCACGCTTCATTCCCGCGCTGAAAGAACTCGGGAAGATTATCAATCTCGCCGTCGTCGTCGGGTTCGTTTGCTACACCGGCGCTCTCGCGGTGCTCCTGCTCGAAATCGGGCAACCGCTGCGGGGCTGGTTCGGCTATTGGCATGCCAACGTACACTCGATGCTGACGGAAGTTATCTTCTGCATCACATGTTATGCCATCGTTCTCGTCATCGAGTACGTTCCTTTAGTCCTGGAAAACCGAAAACTCAACGAAGTAAAGCCTCTCAGAGTCTTCGGGCACAGCCTGCATGACGTCATGGCGATCTTCGCCCTCACGGGTACTTTTCTGAGCTTCTTCCACCAGGGCTCCCTTGGCGGCGTCGCCGGCGTGCTTTTTGCCCGGCCTTTCGCTTACAGGACCGGTCTTTTCATCTGGCCGTGGACCTTCTTCCTTTTCATTCTCTCGGCCATTGCATCGGGCCCGGGCTTTACGGCACTCATCTGCAGAAGCATCGAGAAAGTCTCCCGGAAACGGCTCGTCGACCGCAGTGTTTACGAGTTGATCGGCAAGATCTCGGGAATCCTTCTTAGCGTCTACATCGTTCTGAAGATCGCAGATACTGCTTACTGGGCTTTCGGAATGGCTCCGCAGTTCGGGCTGAGTCTTGGGGATTTCTACTGGGGTCCGTACGGCATATGGCTTCTGGTAGCTGAAATCGGGATCTGCGGCGTTCTTCCGGCACTTATTCTTCTCTCTCCTGCCGGCAGAAAGAGCAACTTCCTCCTGTTTGGCGCTTTCCTGCTCAACTGCATCGGCGTATCCCTGAACCGCTTTGTAATGACCATCCAGGCAATCGCAGCCCCGGTTATGCCGTTCGACAGCTGGAAGGTTTACACTCCGACGGTCTACGAATGGGCACCCATTTTTGCCATGCTTGCCTATGTCGTTTTGATCATTTCGCTCTCTTACAGGTACCTGCCCATGTTCCCGCGCGAAAAGGAACTGAACAGGGCCTGATAACAGACAACACAAGGCTTCGGATAATAGAGCCCCAAAGGGTCTTTTGTGCCCTGCGGGGCTTTTTCATATGGTCTTGCAGAACCCTGCACCGGTCTTTTTGTTTGACTCCCTCCACCGCGGAATGTTAGCCTTCTCAAACACGTGCCGGCGAGGTGCCGGTCTTCTTATATGATCCAATAGCACAGGTATATCGGGATATAGTAATGGCTCAAAGCTTGCGTCTATCGGAACTTTTCGAGAGCAGAAAATATACGCGAATCGTTCTGGCTGCCGGCGTTATCACGCTCCTCGTTCTTGAACTTGCAATTTACTTCGCCGTCTCCAGCCAATCCGGATTTAAATCGCGCGTCGTCATTCTGGATTCAAGCGGCTCGAAACTCTATGAAAGCGCCGGAACGGCACTGACTTCCTACGAGAAGATGGTTTTCGAGAACAACTTCGGTCCGCTCCGCAACTACAATACACATGTGGAAACGGAATCGATGCCTTTTCCGTACCGCACCTGGATACTTCTTGCAATCGGCGTCCCCATGGGGCTCATCCTGCTCCTCTTTTTCCTCGTCCAGGTCTGGATGATTCTCCTGAACGGCAACCGCAGCGAGGAACTGCCTTCGGCACAGGCGTCAGCGAAGAGCCGTACCGACACCTTCATGAGGATTTCACAGGACATCTCCGTCCTGCATGTCGGATTCTTAATCGTTCTCGTGATGCTTATTTTCTGGTTGATACCCTCTTTATTGGGGGACGTTGCAAAATCCTGTTTCGATGCGGTCAGAGCGTATCCGTTCTTTTTTCTCGGGCTGACCGTTTTTTCAGGGGGGCTGTTGGTTTGGGTGATCTATTTGCGCTATAGGCTTTCGAAGCAGATGCTCACCAACCAGTTCGAAATCGAGAAATACAGGATTCAGACCGAATTGCTCGCTCATAACCCCGATCCCCATCTGCTTACCGCCCCCGGGGCAGAAGGCGAGGAATCCCGGTCACAACTTATGGATATGAGGAAATCTTGAGATATGTGGTTCAATCGACTGTTCAAAAAAGGAAAAGATCCGGCGGAGCAACAGCCGAGCGGCGAGAAGCGTGACTCGATAAACCAGGGTATCGGTTATCTTTACGGGATAATCGGAGCCCAGATTGTCTTTGTCTTTGGACTCCTTGCGGCAATCATGTTTATCGGAAAAGTCATATCCACTCCGGGCTGGGTCTTTCTTTTCATTTTCGTGCTTTTCGGGGCCAGCCTGGTCTACATTTACCGGAAAGCAAAACGCCAGTTCCGGAAACTGCGGGAGTCTTTCAGCCGGTCGGATATGTCCAACAAGAATTATGAAATCAGCATTATGGGGGGGATGCTCACCATGAGGATCGAGCAGAACCCGAATTCGCCCAAGCTCCTGGAGGCACCCCCGTCACAATCCTCCGAATCGGTTATAGATGCCGAAACGATAGAGTCGGCTGCGGATCACAAACAGGCTCATTTGTCCTGAAAGGAATCGACGAGAAGAAATCTTCGGCAGGATTCTTTTGGACTATCGTGTCTTTGAGGCATGAGTCGTCCTTTTGCGAATGGTCCACATTGAAATGCAGCCCCCTGCTCTCTTTCCTCTGCACGGCACACCGAATAATCAACTCGGCGACAAGCGCAAGTCCCTGAAGTTCCACCAGGTCGCTGTTGATCGGTATTTTCGGCATGTGTTCCTTTATTTCCATGCGTATCTGAACGATGTGGTTCAACGCAAGCGCCAGGCGCTTGTCCGTCCGCACTATTCCGACATAATTCCACATAAGCCGCCGGATAAAATCCCAGTTATGCGTGATCAGAACCATTTCGTTATTGCCGGAACGCTGGTTCGACAGGTTGATGGAGCAGTCCGGCACTTCCGGCAGCATGCGGTTGCGCCAGGCTTCGATGTTGGTTGCGCACTCGTTTGCGGCCTGATGTCCAAAAACCATCGCTTCGAGCAGAGAATTGCTTGCGAGCCGATTTGCCCCGTGTAGTCCCGTGCATGCACATTCCCCGAGCGCGTAAAGATTCTGGATCGTAGTGCGCCCTGAAGGGTTGGTGACTACCCCGCCGCACATGTAGTGCGCCGCCGGCACCACCGGAATGGGATCCTTCGTGATGTCGATCCCGAGCGAGAGGCATTTCTGATAGATGTTCGGGAAGCGTTCTTTGATGAAATCCGAATCCTTGTGGCTGATATCCAGAAATACGCAGTCGTCGCCTGTATTTTTCATTTCCGTGTCGATTGCGCGCGCGACGATATCCCTGAAGGCAAGGTCCTTCAATGGATGATACTTTTCCATGAAAGCACGTCCGTGCTTATCGACAAGCCTTCCGCCTTCGCCGCGAACGGCTTCGGATATCAGGAAATTCTTGGCCACGGGATGATACAAGCAGGTCGGATGGAATTGAACCATTTCCAGGTTCGCAAGCTTTGCACCTGCACGGTAGGCTATTGCAAGCCCATCCCCCGTGGCGACGTCGGGATTGCTGGTGTAGAGGTACACTTTCCCGGCGCCTCCGGTGCAGAGCAGCACGGCGTTGGCCACAAAAGTGTGGATCCGGTCGCCTGCTATGTCGAGGACATACGCTCCCCTGCACACGTCCTGCTGGTATAGATCAAATGAGCCAGTTTTCAGAGAATGGTGCTGAATTATAAGATCCAGCACCATGTGATTTTCGAAGATCGCGATGTTGGGGTTTTCCTCGACGGCGGCCATCAGCACTCTTTCAACCGCCTGCCCGGTCATATCGTGCGCGTGCAGAATGCGGTTACGGCTGTGTCCGCCTTCTCTCCCGAGGTCGAAGAGGCCGGCATCGTCATTTCTTCGATTGAACGGGACCCCGAGTTCGATAAGATCGTTAATTCGTTCCGGACCGGTCCTAACCACCATTTCCACGATTTCTGGATGGCAAAGCCCGTCGCCCGCCTTGAAGGTGTCCTCGATGTGGAGCTGGAACGAATCGTCTCCACTGAACACGGAGGCTATTCCGCCCTGAGCGTAGTTCGTGCTGGTTTCAAGTTTGTCTTTTTTTGTTACAATTGCGACGGATCCGTTGCGGGCAGCCTTCAGAGCAAAGGTCAGCCCGGCAATCCCACTGCCGACGACGAGATAATCGAATTGATTTTTCATTCTCTGTTCCCATATAAAAGAAGCCGGAACAATACGTTACCCAACCAGGGTTTATTGATCCGGCGCCTGGAATTAGTTACTTTCCTAACAGGCTGTAATCTATTCCATAACTCAACCCAAGTAAAGTTTTCAATGATTGCTCCGCGCAAAAAACGGGCAACGGCGGCAAATTAGATGGAAAATACAGGCAGCGGCGACCAAAAGGTTTTCTTTTCGAAAACGGCCAATCTCAAGGTATTGGCTCTCGATTGTGACGGCGTCCTCTTCGACTCGCGTGAGGCGAACATCCAGTTCTATAGCCATATCATGGCCCGTGTCGGCCGCCCTCCCGTGCGTCCCGACCAACACGAATACATCCATATGTATCCCGTTCGGCAGTCCCTGGCTTATCTGCTGGGCAGCGACGGAGAGGAATTCTGTCGTGCTTACGAATATTTCAAAACGATCGACTTCGGGCCTTTCAACAATTACCTCCAGCGCGAACCCGGCCTGGTACCTTTCCTCGAAGAGGCTCAAAAGCACTTCCGTACAGCTCTTGCGACCAACCGCACCTCATCCACCCTGGAACTGCTGCGGCAATATGAGTTGCGCGGATATTTCGACCTCGTAGTCTGCGCTTCGGATGTTGACAATCCCAAGCCGCATCCCGATATCATGAACCGTATACTGGAATATTTCGGGGTCCCGCCGAGAGAAGTGCTCTACGTTGGCGATTCAAAAGTGGATGAAATCGTTGCGTCGGCCACCGGGGTCCTTTTCGCCGCATACAAGAATCCTGCGCTTGCAGCAGACATCCACATATCCCATTTTGAGGAACTCTACCCGCTGTTCCAGAACGGTCCGCAGGCCTGTGACTGACGGTTCCAGGAACATATGCCGCCCCAAAGAACTCCTTCTGCTCGGGACCGTTCACTCCGATCCGCTCGGCTACAAACGTACTGCGGCTTTTCTCCGGGCAATGCGCCCCGATCTCATAATGGTCGAAATAAGTCCTTACGCTCTGGCCTACAGACGCCAACATGCCTGCGGGCAAATGCGAACCCTTCTCAAGAATCTCCGGAGTGTATGTCGAAATCTTAATCTCGATTTTAAGGAAGCGGTCCGAAATCCTCATATCAGTCTCATCGCACGGCAGATAAGCGTTCCTTTCGAGTTTCGGGCATCCGCCGACTATTCACGGAAGTACGGCGTAGAAGTCATTGCGGTGGACTTTTCCGAATTCAGCCGAAAATGGATATCCACATGGGAAGAACTCATCTCGGAAGGAAACATCCAACAACTTCTGAAACTAAGAAGCGCGACCGTCTCCGCGTCCAGCCAGTACGATCTTGCTGCCCGCCACATCAGGGCAAAATCCATGTACGATTTTCACTACGGGAGAGACATCGAATTGTGGCGGAAACGGGAAATTCATATCGCAAAGGAAATATGTTCGGCTCTTGAGCGACTAAGGCCTCAACGTCCCCTCTATATTGGCGGCTGGTGGCATCTGACATCCGCGGAGCAGATCCGGACCGTTCGTGATTTGCTCGGGATAGCACTTTCGAGTTGCTGTCTGCTTGACCGCGGCCGACTGGTACAGGCTTGACCGACCGGTTGCAATTCCTTCCCGATAATGTTATCATCCATATCTAATTTGGTGCCGGAAATTTTTTTCTTGGTCGTGCTAGACGGGGAGCTAGCGGTGCCCTGTAGCCCGAGATCCGCTTCAGCGGGGTTGAATCCCCTTTTGGAGGGCCCGAGCTGAGCTGGCTGTTACTAATCCTGGTACCGGTTGGACACTGCGCAACAGACGAGTACGAACCCCGTCAGGTCCGGAAGGAAGCAGCGGTAAGTATCCCCGGCTGTGTCGTAGTTAAATCTGACCTGGTTTCCGGGAGGTGTGCGGCTTGTCTTGGCCAGTTCGACAAAGGGTGCACGGCCAAGATCTTTTTTCCGCGATCCTTTCAATTTGCAGATTCTGTATTACCTTCCGCCTTGTTATTCCCTGTAAAATCCCGATCTCATAACACTCTCATGGAGACCCGACGATGAAGTTTGCCGTCTCGGCAGCAATTTGTATATTTGCAGTACTACTCTTCTTGTGCGCCCCTCCCGAATCACTCGCTCAACAACAGAATAAGAAGATAACCTACTCGACCGACATCGCTCCGATCCTTCAGACACGGTGCGTCAATTGCCACGGCGCGGCTCGCCCTGCAGCCGGATTGCGCCTGGACACTTACCAGGGATTAATGGCCGGCTCTAAAGACCGCCCTGTGATCGTTCCCGGTAATCCGCAACAGAGCCTCTTCGTGAAGATGATCACGGGGACCGCCAAACCGCGAATGCCCAAAAACGGTCCTCCCTGGCTTTCCGACGGCCAAATCACACTGATCGAAGACTGGATAGCCTCAGGGGCCGAACAATAACATTATTGAGGGATTTGAAGCCCCCCGGAGCATTTTCGAGCCAAAATACCGGCGCGACCTTGCCTTCGCTCAACAGTTCCGGGAAAATATACGGACCACTCTTTCTATTGTCCAATTCGGCACGGAAATTGATTTCTTATCAAGAACCCCGATCCAGGCTTTGACCGATTATGTCC